>CAYGTX010000028.1:0-12736 GCA_964352935.1 uncultured Rickettsiales bacterium
AAAGGTGCTGAAGTGATGGCAACGGATTTGAGGGCATCAGTTTCGCTTATTCTTGCTGCATTAGTTGCAAAGGGGACTACAAAAATTCACCGTGTCTATCATTTGGATCGTGGCTATGAACGCATAGAAGAAAAGTTGCGTGCATGTGGAGCGCATATTTATCGCGTCAAAGAATCTTAGAAATTCTTGCGTTCACCAAAAATAGCAGTGCCTACTCGGATGGAAGTAGCACCTTGTTGAATGGCTTCTTCAAAATCGCCACTCATGCCCATGCTAAGCTCTTTAATATGGTGTTTGTTTGCATATTTTCTAAGCAAAGCAAAGTAGGGTGCTGCGGGTTTATCCGATGGAGGAATGCACATTAGCCCATCAATCTTGAGCTTCTGTTCTTTGCAATAAAGCAATAAATCTTCAAGCTCTTTAATGCTTACACCCGCTTTTTGTTCTTCTTCGCCAATATTTACTTGGATATAAAATTTAGGTAGCGAAGGAATGTGTGGCAACTCTTTAACGATTGCATCCACAAGTTTTTTTCGATCAATCGTTTCAATCACATCAAAAAGCGAGAGCGCCAATTTGGCTTTGTTGGTTTGTAGCGGGCCAATGAGATGTAGTTCAATATCCGAAAAGCGTTCTTTTAATATGGGCCATTTATCGTTCGCTTCTTGCACGCGGTTTTCACCATAGGTGCGATGCCCTGTAAGCAGAGCTTCATGAATCGTTTCAATTGGATGAAACTTGCTAACTGCAATTAGTTTAATGTCGTTTTGTGTGCGGCCAAAGCGTTTTGCTGCCACGGCTAAGCGTGACGTTATAGATTCTATACGAGCAGTAATGCCAGAGATGTGTTGTATGTTCATAACATTTAAACTAGCTTAATTTAGCCTAGAGAACAATTATAAAGCAGTGCAATAGATAGTGAAATATAGCATGAGGATAATAGTCCTGTGTTTTTTATGCAACAGTGATGCGCAAATACCTACATAAATAAGATGTAAAGGTTGATTATGGTTGATGGGCGGAGGCAGAGAGGTCATAGATAGAGAACATCTATGCGGATTATCCGTATTTATAAGGTTTTTATTTTAATTTGATTTTAGGGATTGGAACAATGAAAAAAGTTCTACTTACAACCACTGCATTAACATTTGCTGCTGGTTCTGCTTTAGCTGCTGGTCCAACTGTGACCATCGGTGGTTCATTAGACGCTCAAGTTGGTGTAACCAACCAAGAAGCTACAAACGAAGCTGTGTTTTCGCGTGAAACACATTCACAAACAAACACCGAAATCCACGTTAAAGTGGATGGCCGTACCGATTCAGGTCTTGGCTATGGTGCGCACATCGAGCTAGAAGCTGATGTAAACCAAGATGATGATGCTTCTCAAAACAACAACGCTGAGCGTGGCTTCATTTATGTTGAGTCTGCACTTGGTCGCGTTGAAGCTGGTGCTACTGGTTCTGCTTCTGATGCTTTACAAGTTGATGCTTCTACCTTTGCTCGCGCAACAGGTGGTATCAATGGTGATTTCTATGACTATCTTGATTTAGATGGTTCTGCTACTGGTAATGCAAACCCAATTCCATTTGCAATTCTTCCTTCTTTGCCTACAGCTTCAGCTCTAGGTAGCTTGGATAACTCTGGTATTAACCGTACCGATATTGCTACAGCTAACAAGATCAGCTACTACTCTCCACGTGTTGCTGGCGTTCAAGCTGGTGTAAGCTACACTCCTGATTTAGAAGAGCGTGGTACTTCAAACGGTTGGTCTGGTTCAAACAATGCAAACCGTCAATCAATTGAAGATGTATGGAACCTAGGTTTTAACTACCAAGGTCAATATGATGAAGTTGGCGTTGAAGCGTCTGCTACTGGTGAATTTGGTACATCTGAAGCTGCTGCTAATGATGACTTAGAAGCTTACAACTTAGGTTTAAACCTAACATTTGCTGGTGTGACAGTAGGTGGTTCATGGTTGCAAGCTGATGAGTTTGGTGTAGTTGCTACTCAAGGTGCTGAAGCTGAAGCTTGGACACTTGGTGCTGCTTATGAGTTCGGACCTTTCGCTGCTTCTGTAACATACTTAGAGTCTGAAGTTGAGAACGGTGTTGCTGCTGGCCAAGATGCTGAGTTTGAAAACTTAGTATTCGGTGCTGACTACCAGTTAGCTCCAGGTCTAGTACCTTACGTTGAAGTTGCATTCTTTGATACAGATGACAACAACTCAGCTACTGCTGACAACGATGGTAGCCTAGTAATCGTTGGTACCGAACTTACTTTCTAATAAGTTAGTTTAAACCAAAAGATACTAAAGATACTTTTGAGAAGGGCGGCCAATTGGTCGCCCTTCTCTTTTGCCTTATTTTTAGGTGAGTTTTCTATGCTTTCTTATAGAATTCAAATGGGCATTGAGAAAATATCACCCTCTACTGCTTTAGATGTAAGCCGCCTGTTTTAAGAGCAAATAAAAATTTTTCGTGACAAGTGCCTAGATTGTGATTATTTTCAGTCGCATGACTTACAAAAATAGATTTACCAAACCGCTAGTTTCACTTGTGCTTACCTCTTTCATGTTGATGGGCTGCTCAGCTTTGTCTGGTTCGAATGTTGATTCAAAGAACTATCCTAGCTCAGATAGAGAAGAGCAAAGAAGAGAGCGTCAAAACCGAGGAAGCCTAACCGGTGAAGGTGGCTTAACGATTTTTGGCGGAAAAGAAGACGATGTGAGTGGTGGTGCTGGCGCTGGTATTGGTATTAACAGCTATTTGTGGCGTGCAACACTCGATACGCTATCTTTTATGCCGCTTGCACAGGCTGACCCATTTGGCGGTGTGATTATTACCGATTGGTATCAAAATCCAGAAGCTCAAAACGAGCAGTTTAAGCTCAATGTGCTGATTTTAGATCAACGTTTACGCACCAATGCACTGAAAGTATCCGTTTTTAGACGTATTAAAAATAGCACTGGCCAATGGGAAGATGCTCCATCAGGCAGTGAAGTTGCGCGTGAACTAGAAGATAAAATTCTAACCCGTGCGCGTGAACTGCGCATTGCTGACGGTAGATAGTTTTTCAGCAGTCATTTCTTTGCTATTTCTTATATAAATATTCAACAAATGACGTTATAAACAGTGCGTGATTAACCGCAAAATCTGTAGTAATTGATATGAATAGCCCAACATTTTCAAACTATAATGCAAAAACGACTGAGAAAAGCTGGCAAGAGGCGTGGGATAAATCACAGGCATTTAAAGCTGAGCGTGATAGTAAGAAGCCTAAATATTATGTGCTAGAAATGTTCCCTTACCCATCGGGAAATATTCACATGGGGCATTTACGCAACTATACGATTGGTGATTTGGTCGCTCGTTTTAAACGTGCGCAAGGGTTTAATGTATTGCACCCGATGGGATGGGATGCTTTTGGTTTGCCAGCAGAAAATGCAGCCATTCAAAACAATGTTCACCCTGCTAAATGGACATATAGCAATATAGAGCATATGCGTACGCAATTAAAGTCAATCGGCCTTTCCTACGATTGGTCGCGTGAATTTGCTACTTGTGATGCGGATTACTACCAGCATGAACAAGCTTTTTTCCTCGATTTTTACGCCAATGGTTTGGCCTATCAAAAAGAAGCGGTGGTCAATTGGGATCCTGTTGATAATACCGTGCTTGCAAATGAGCAAGTGGTTGAGGGGCGCGGTTGGCGTTCAGGCGCGTTGGTTGAGCGCAGAAAGTTACGTCAATGGTTTTTGCGTACTACCCAATTCTCTGATGCCTTATTAGATGGTCTTAGCGAGCTAAAAGACTGGCCAGAGAAAGTTCGTCTAATGCAAGAAAAGTGGATTGGTAAGTCGCAAGGTTTAAAAATTTTCTTTGACGTAAAAGGTAGAGAAGAAAAGTTAGAAGTCTATACCACCCGTCCAGATACTATCTTTGGTGCGTCCTTTTGTGCTATTTCTCCTGGTCATCCGCTTGCGGCTGAACTCGCCGAAAAAGAACCGAAACTTGCAGAATTCATTGAAGAATGCAATCGTCTTGGTGTGGCTGAGGAAATTATTGAGAAAGCAGAAAAGAAGGGCGTGGATACGGGGCTAAAAGTTCAACATCCATTTGAAGACAGAGAGCTTCCGCTTTATGTCGCTAAGTTTGTCGTGATCGAATATGGCTCGGGTGCTGTTTTTGCATGCCCTGCTCACGATCAGCGCGATTTAGACTTTGCGCGTAAATATAACTTGTCGGTCACGCCTGTTGTGTGCCCAAAAGAGCAAGATACTGTAAGCTTTACCATTGAAAAAGAGGCCTATACTGGTGAGGGTGTGCTCATTAATTCAGATTTCTTAAATGACCTAACGCCTGCTAAAGCCAAAAAAGAAGTAGCAAAACGCTTATCAGAAAAAGGCGCAGGCGAGGTGACTACCAATTATCGTTTGCGAGATTGGGGCGTTTCACGTCAACGTTATTGGGGTTGTCCAATTCCAATTATTTATTGTGATGGTTGTGGCGTTGTGCCTGTGCCTAAAAACCAATTACCAGTTACTTTGCCCGAAGATGTTACTTTTGATACTCCTGGAAATCCGCTAGATAGGCATCCAACATGGAAGCATGTAGATTGTCCGTCTTGTGGTGCAAAAGCAACCCGCGAAACCGATACATTTGATACGTTCTTCGAGTCATCTTGGTATTATGCGCGCTTTGCATCGGATAAAAATAGTGGTGGCTTGGTCAAAGAAGATGCAAATTATTGGTTGCCTGTAGACCAATATATTGGTGGTATTGAGCATGCGGTATTGCACTTGCTTTATGCTCGTTTCTTTACATTGGCACTCAAAGAATGTGGTTATGTGGATGTTGAACATCCATTTAAAGGCTTGTTAACACAAGGCATGGTGTCGCATGAAACCTATAAAGATGCGGATGGAAAGTGGCTTTTTCCTGAAGAAGTAGAAAAGCAAAAAGATGGTACTGCAACGCATGTGAAGACAGGTGAGGCGGTAACGCTCGGACGTATTGAGAAGATGAGCAAGTCTAAGAAAAATGTGGTGGATCCAGCGGGCATTATAGAAGCCTATGGCGCAGATACAGCACGCTTATTCATGCTTTCAGATAGCCCGCCAGAGCGCGATCTTGAGTGGAGTGATGCTGGAGTGGATGGTGCGTGGCGCTATATTGGACGTCTATGGCGCATGGCGCAGCAATTTGAACATGATGCTGCAGGCAAGAAATTCACGCCACTTGCAAAGCCTGAAGGCAAATTGTTAGACATCAAAAAACACATTCACAAAACCATTCAAGCCGTAACAGAAGACTTAGAGCAGTTTCACCTCAACAAAGCGGTAGCACGTATCCGTGAATTAAGTAATGCGCTTGCTGGCTTAAAAGCATCAGATGCAGAGCTTTCGCTTCGTCAGGAAGGATTAGAGGCGCTAGCCTTGTTGCTACAGCCGATGATTCCGCATTTCTGCGAAGCTTTATGGAAGAAGCTAGGGCATAATAACGCTACGATACAAGAAGTGGCATGGCCTAAGGCTGAAAAAGCGTTTCTGCAAGATAATGTTGTGACCATAGCGGTGCAGGTAAATGGTAAATTGCGCGCCACCATTGAGCTTGCTAAAGATGCGCCAAAAGAAGAAGCTGAGAAGCAAGCGTTGGCGCTAGATGAGGTTAAATCTTCTTTGGAGGGTAAACAGCTTAGAAAAGTAATTGTTGTACCAAATCGTATTGTAAATGTGGTAGCAGGATGACGCGATTCTTAATCTCATTATTTGTCGTTGGTGGGTTGTTGGTAGTGTCCGCATGTGGTTTCAGACCTGTGCATGGCACAACAGGTGAAAGCGCTGAACTTCGAAAGCAGCTGCAATCGATTGAAGTGGTTTACCAAAGCTCACTCATTAACCAGTCAATAGGGCAATCTTTAGAGCGCTTACTAAGACCTGAAAGTAAGAATAAGCTTAAAAAATATGTGTTAAGCTTCGACTCTAGGGTTTCACATGGGGCGCTAGGCATTCAGCTTGACCAAGAAGTGACACGCTACAAAACAATAGTGAGTATCAGCTACAGCTTGGCTGAGAAAGCTTCAGGTAAGTTGCTGCGCAAGGACACTTTGCAGCGTCAGGGAGGCTATGATGTGGTGGAATCTGAATATGCAGAGCATGTGTCGCGTACAGACACAGAATCTCGCGTAGCAAGAGAGCTTTCAGAGGATCTAAAGCTTGATATTATGGCTGCGTTAATTAACGAGGCGGAAGAAAATCAGTATTAACCTTTTCTCTCTCCACCGCGTTATAATATAGTTGTTTAACATAATCTTTTGCCATATGCGTGTCGGCGCAGATTCGCACGTTTATAGCCGTTTCTATTTGATGTGTCATTCTTAAGTGGAATGACTCTAGCTTACTTTTTAGTAAATGCACGTACAGCATTACCCGGTGCAATATATTCAAGTTCATCAAAGCATAATACTCGAGCAATAGAGATGCCCCTGCCATTTGGATCGGTTGCGCGAGACAATGACGCGTGAGTATATTTATCCCAGTCAAAGCCTTCGCCTTGATCAAAAATAGTAAATTCAACGCCATTTTCTTTACGAGCAAACGTCACTGTTGCATATATATTGGCGTTTGCTGAGTCATTTAAGCGCTTACTGAGCTCTTCTTTCCATTGGCTGGAATTGATTAAATCTTTCTTATCATCATAACTGAAGCCTAAATTTCCATGCTCAATCGCATTTGCCATTAGCTCATAAAGCCCGTACACCACTTTCTGAGGAATGGGGCATGCATGTGCTAAAAAAGAGGAAAGGCTTTTGGCTTCTTCTAATGTGCGGAAACGAAAAACACTTTTATCCATTAAACCAAGCGATAGCCCAGCTTCAGTTGCTTTAGATACTAATTGTTTTTTATTTTGAGAGTCATCAATCGCACTTTGCACAATGGCAAGCAGGGTTGTTTTGCTAAATGGCTTGGTAAGGTAATAAAAAACCCCTGATTCTATCCCTTCTTTGATTTGTTCAGGAGAGGCTTCTGCTGTTTGCATCACCACGGGGATGTCTTTTAATGTAGGGTCTTTTTGAAGTTGTAGTAATGTCTCAATGCCGTTCATTTCAGGCATCATTCTGTCTAAAAGAATCACATCAAATTCTTTATCTTGCTTTAATATATCTAAAGCTATGCGGCCATTATCAGCACAAACAGAATCATATCCCGATTTAGTGAGGTCGCCTTTAAGAATTTTCTGGTTAAGTTCTTCGTCTTCAATAATTAAGACGCGATTTGGTGCAGCGTTTTGTGCCTTTGAATTATTTTCCTTCATGATCTTCCTCTTTATCTAAGTGGTTTATTGGTATTGAAAATGTGAATGTGGAGCCTTCTTGTGGGTTATTGGAGGCAGTAATCTCACCGCCGTGAAGCGTGATGATTTCAAGGCAAATAGCAAGCCCAAGGCCTGTACCACCAGCATTTGTTTTGGTTTTAGAGCTTTGAATAAACTTATCAAAGATAGATCTAGTTTCGTCTTCTGGTATGCCATCTCCTTGATCGCTAATACTATAAATGAGCAAGTCATCTTGCTGTGAGATAGTAATTGTAAGGTTGCTTCCAGCCGGTGTAAACTTGATGGCATTAGAAATTAAATTGATAATGACTTGCGTAATCTTAGCGCCATCTAGTTCGCCTGATGGGGGCGGGTCATCATAATTTCTGATAACGTTAATTTGCTTCTCATCAAGAAGGCTCTGAAGCTCTTTGATGGCATGGTCATTTAACATAGGAAGGCTTTGTTTAGAAAAGCTAATATCTGGCGCAGTAGATTCTAATTTTGTTAAATCTAACAGGTTGTTGATGAGTTTGGTGAGGCGTTGCCCACTTTTATGAATATCTGAGAAATATTCATGCAGCTCGTCTTTGTTTGCGGAGTTTACTTCATCCATCCCATTTTCAGAAAAGCGTAAGATGGCATGCATAGGTGTGCGTAATTCGTGCGACATATTAGAAAGAAACTCGGTCTTAGCAGAACTTGCTTCTTCTGCCTTTTCTTTTGCAGACTTAAGAGACTCCTGTGTGAGGAACTTTTCAATGACTCGTACCATCATAATACTTAGACGTTCCAATATCAGTACAATTTCAAAACTTGGGAGCACTTTTTCATAAGAGAAAAACTCCATAAAACCAACGCACTCTTCAAAAATAATGATAGGCACAGCCGTCATGCCTTTTAACTTGGCGTTCAACGCATCTTTAGACCTAAGAAAGGTTCTATGTGCTTCAATATCACTGATCCAAGTGGCTTGATTGCTGGTGAAAGATAAGCCAGGAACTACTTCATCACTTAAGGGTTTTTCTATAAGGTTTGTTTGTTTGATAAAGTGCTTTATTTCATCGCTCATATCATTGCAATACCACACATTAATAGGCTTCTCGTGATTTCTTAATGTTGCTAAGTACACATGACCAAGCTCCCAACCCGTAAATGCAATCACCTCTCTTAATGCGCCTTTGAGAGCAGATTCCATGGTGCGAGACTGGTTGCTATTTTCTGCAATGGTACCCAGAAGTGCGTTTTTAATAGATTCAGCTCTAATTTCTTTTGTTTGTTCTTCAACTTGCTTTTCTAAATTATCACGGCTTATTTTGAGTTCGTCTTGAAAGCGCGTACGCTCCTTTTCGTTCAATTTTATTTCAGCAGCAACGTTTCTTCCATAAAAAGTGGCCAATAGAATAAAGATACTCATGAATCCCATTGTGAGATATTCGTAAAGCTTTACTTTATAAATGGCAGTTTTCTTTTCTTCATAGAGTTGAGATTGAGTATCAATCATGAGTGCAATGCCCTTGGAAACAAGTGCGCGTTGCTTTCGCTTAATGTCGTACAGTTCACGAAGATAGGTGTGGTTGCTGGTTGCAATCATAGAAGCAGCTTTAAGATTTTTTCGATAGGTGCTAGAAGCCTGAATAAGTGGGCGCAATTCAATAATGCTTTCTATCATACTGTGCTTTCTAGGGCTGAACTCGTTATTATCTTCAATTACATCATGTAATGATAGCTCTATATTAATTAACTTTGTTTGAAGTGTGTTTTCAGATTTAAAGATCATCTGAGTAGAGTAGGGGGGGCTTGGTGCTTTTATCGGTTGTGGGCCATCAGAAAGAAGCGCTTCTTTTTGTTGGGTTAGTTCTGTTAGCATATAATCAAGCTCTAAGAATTTTTTTTCCACTTCATGTATGCCAGCGATACGACTAATAACCTGTTCAAAGTTGCTTGTGGTTTGATAGTTTAGATAAAGGCTGGCGCTCACCGTAATGGCATTAAAAATAGCCAGAATATAATAAATATAATGCCACTTTGAGAGGGAGTGGTCATTTTCGACGCTTCCTTTTACCGTGTCTTGTGCAATGGAAAACATGCCAATCAAGATGATAAACATCGATACACATAGAACGGTAATAGCTGTCCAAAAATCATCGGAGTTTTCTAAAAAACGACAATCTGCATCGGGTATAAAAATAGCGGCTTCCATGCCCATATAGTGAAGGCTACACACGCCAATAGTCAAAATGCTAGCAGAGAGTATGTGTAAGTGTAGGTGGCGAATATGTTGAGTGTATATTTCTCTTAAAATATAAAGTGCCGCAGCAGATGCGATTATAGCGCACATAATAGACAAGGTAAAAGGTAGCGGTAAATATAAAATCCGTCCATCCATTTTCATTGCTGCCATGCCCATATAATGCATGAGTGCAATGCCTATACCTAAGAGAGGTGCGTTAATGACTATTTGTAAGTTCGTAAAGTTTTTAGACGTAATATTGGCAAATACAAGCCATGAAAAAATTACTGCAATAACCATGGATGCTATCGTCAGTGCAGAATCATAGCTATGATACATTGGCATTTTATATGCGAGCATACCAATAAAATGCATCGACCATATGCCAGCGCCCATGATGATGCCACTTATGAAGATAAGCCTCTTTCTTGAGCCATGCCGCTGACTCTTTGGCGCTTTTTTTAGTATGTGAATACTAGAATAAGCAGCTAGAAAAACGATGATAATAGAGATAACCACAAACAGCACATTATAGGTGCCCTCTATGTGGTTTAGGCCAGATAATTGGCTTTGTGAAATGAAGAATCGTTCTAACAAATTAGTATACCTTACTCTGAACTCTACATGTCTCCATCTACCAATTTAGTATAAAGTAAAGTGGTTTTGCAACTATTAAGATAAAAATATACAACCACAGGTCGTGCGCTGCTTGTGATTCATCACTATTTCCTCGCTTAGGCGTTAAAGACGCGCTATATCTATGCAACGAAGTATTCGGAAGATTTGATTCAAAAAAGAGTGAATAAAAATGTGGAAATTTAAACAAATGAATATATCGCCAATAGAGCAGCTTCATGCAGCCATTGAATGGCTGGCTATGCCTGAGCATTATTTTCAATTGTTAATGGTTGCGGGTGTTTTTTTGCTAGTGATAGTGCTGGTAAAATATACTCGCTGTAAGATCATGTTTTTAAGTGAGCCAAGTGCTGACATCAACCCTTTTTCGCTCACTTGGTTTATGCGCCGTTCAGGCCGATTGCTTTATCCTGTTTCAGCCATGTTTTTTTTGGCAATGGCAGAGTTAGTAAGCCATCATCTGTTTGATGAGAAAATTGTCGTCAATGCGGTGCAACGTGTTGTCATTGTGTGGTTTTTGTGGGTGCTCCTTAAGGTTTTTGTAACCAACATTGTTGTCAGGCGCATTGCGATGTGGCTTTTAGTGCCTGCAGCATTGCTACAGCTTTTTGGTTTGTTTGAGGCGGTGGTTCGTCAATTGAGTGCTTACGGCATCACCATTGGTGATGTGGAAATTACTGCCTATACAGTGATGAAGGGCGTCTTCTATGTCAGTGTCGTTTTTTGGTTGGGAAGGGTTTTTTCGCAATCAGGCGAGCGTTACATCCGTAACAACACAAGCATCAATCGTACCACTAAAGAGTTGTTGATAAAGCTATTTGATATCGTCTTATATACTATTCTGTTTTTAGTGACTCTGAATCTGGTGGGTATCGATTTAACGGCGCTGGCTGTTTTTGGTGGTGCATTAGGTGTGGGGATTGGCTTTGGTTTGCAAAAAGTGGCGTCTAATTTCATCAGTGGCCTTATCCTTCTAACTGAAAAGTCGATTAATATCGGCAATCTGATTGAAATGAATGATGGCATCTATGGCTATGTGCGCAAATTAGGCGCGCGTGCCAGCATCATCGAAACTTTTGATGGCAAAGAAGTGATGGTGCCGAATGAAGATTTCATCACCTCTCGTGTTTCTAACCTTACCTATAGCAACACCTATGGGCGTGTGGATATTGTGGTTGGGGTTGATTATGATACCGATTTAGATTTGGCGCATAAGCTTATCCTAGAAGCAGCAGAGGAGTTTGAAGATGCCGTAAAGGGCGATATCGACCATTCTCCAAAATGTTACTTAAGGGAGTTTGGCGATAGTTCGGTCAATTTTCTGTTGGTTTTCTGGCTGCAAGATATCACAGAGGGGCGCTGGGGCGCTCAAAGTGATGTGATGTTTACTATCTGGAGAAAGCTCAAAGCCAACAATATTGCTATACCATTCCCGCAGCGTGATCTTCACATTCGCAGTGGCTTGGAGGCGTTGATCGAAAAGCCAAAGGATAGCTCCAAAAATACATAATTAAATTTTTTACTTTGCCTGTATCTATTTTCCGTGGTAAATTGTAACCTACGGTAGATAGGTAAGGGGAAGTTAGAAGTCTTGTTTTCTTACATTTAACGTGCATCACTAGTTGAAGTGATGGTAAAGGCTGGTTGATGCTAGTTGGGCGATTCAGTGCCTGATATGCTTTGTCTTTTGCTCTTATAATTAGGTAGATTTGGAGTTTTCAATATGGCTGCTGTAAGTAACATTTTCTCTAAGTGGAATGACATTAAACTGTCGGTTAAACTTCCACTCATCATTGTTTTATTCAGTTTAATCACAGGCATAATACTTTCTGCTCAAGCCTATTACAGGCTAAAAACAGAGTTTGCAAAGGCTGCTCAAGAAGAACTGAGCACGCGTGCTAGCGCAACAGCAGATGAGCTGAGCCGATATTTTGCAGCGATTGAGAAAGACCTCAGCTTTAATGCTCAAAACCCATTTGTGCTGAATGCACTCAAAGAATTTGAATTTGCATGGGATGTGATAGAAAATAATGGCATCAACGCAAGCGAGTATCTACAAAAGCAATATATTGCCGATAACCCAAACCCAACAGGCAGCAAAGAAGTTTTAGACTATGCAGAAGATGGGTCGCTCTATAGCTTGGCGCACAAGCGCTATCACCCTTGGCTGCGCACCTTCCTTCAAGAGCGCGGTTATTATGATATTTTCCTGTTCGATAATGACGGCAATCTGGTTTACAGCGTGTTTAAAGAGTTAGACTACGCCACCAACCTCAACAATGGTGAATATAAAGATACAGATCTAGGCAATGCCTTTAGAGCCGCCCTAAAAGGTAAAAAAGGTGAAAAATTCTTTTTCGACTTTAAGCCATACGCGCCAAGCCACGGTGCGCCAGCTAGCTTTATTTCTACGCCTTTAGTGAATGATGAGGGTGAAGTGCAGGGTGTGCTTGTCTATCAAATGCCGATTGAAGAAATCAATGCCATTATGGGTACCGATGTAGGTTTAGGCAAAAGCGGAAAGATGTGCTTTGGGGGTGAAGATCATTTGGTG
>CAYGTX010000029.1:0-12541 GCA_964352935.1 uncultured Rickettsiales bacterium
ACTTACGCGAGACCAAGTAAAGCTTTTACATCAAAATAATGTGGTAAGCGAAGATGCAAACACGATTAAAGATTTAGGAATTGACCAACTTGTTCATGTTGATTTAATAGCGCCTAAATATTTAGCGCGATACAGAAAAGTTTAGGCGTAAGCACCCAAGATTTTACATTAAGATATAAATTTATTCTACTGAATATTATTAAGAATATTGCGTTGCAGTTGCTCGTCTGGCATACGCACTTCTCTGAAAACTTCAGGGTCAGAAAAAGCAGCACGCAAAATCTGGTTGTTAAGACCGTGACCAGATTTCACTCCATGAAAGTGACCTTTTACGTAAGCCCCAGCTAAGAAAACATCACCAATGCAATCAAGAATTTTGTGACGCACGAATTCATCGTTATAGCGAAGGCCATCTTTATTCGCTACACCCTCAGCACCCACAACAATAGCGTTGTCTAATGAGCCACCAAGCGCAAGACCATTCTTTTGCATATATTCAACTTCATGTTCAAAACCGAAGGTACGAGCACGAGAAAGGCTATTCTTGAACGAGCCACCACGAGAATTAAAGCCACCACTTTGTTTGGCAATCACTTTATCACCAAAATCAATATCAAGACTTACAGAGAACTCATCGGAAGGAGACAGCGTCATGCTACTACCTGATTTTTCATCAAACACACGAACTTCTTTCATAATTTCAATCACACGGCGTGTTTTAAGCTGCTCTTTTTTGCCTGAACACTCAATTAGGAAAACAAAAGGCTCTGAACTACCGTCCATAATAGGCACTTCTGGCCCATCAATTTCAACCAAACAGTTATCAATTTGGCAGCCCCAAAGTGCAGCCATTAAATGCTCAATTGTGCCAATCTCAACACCATCTTCGTTTTTAAGATTTGTGCCAAGCTGCGTGCTGGTCACATTTTTATAATTTGCTGCAATAAGCTGATTTCTACCATCAACCACGTCTGTACGTTTAAATACAACGCCACTATCTTCAGCTGCTGTAGAAAGTCTTAAATGTACCTTCTTACCACTATGTAGGCCAACGCCTGTACATCCAACATTATTTCTGACGGTTTGTTGATAGCTAAACATTTTAAAATCTCTCTAATTTTTTAACCTACGTGGTTTTCTGTAGTCTGAATGTAACAAAGCAGCGTGGCTATAACAAATCACGTTTTATTACAAATTGTTACGAGAGGATTTTGGGCTATTTAGATGACATGCCCATGGCGTGTTTCATGAATAGTTTTTTAAGGGAAGGGAGCTTATCAACCGCTGCAAGACCAATGCTTCTAGCCATCTTAATAGGACGTATTTTATTAGAAAATAAACGATTGAGAATATCTGTAATAACGATAAGGCTGGTGGCGTCAAATTTTCTCTTTTTGTTATACTCACTCAATAGCTCTTCGCTGCCTACATCATAACCAATTGCTTTTTTAGATTTTAGAAGTGGCAACAACGTTTCAATATCACGAATACCAAGATTAAACCCTTGCCCTGCAATGGGGTGAATTGCATGCGCAGCATCACCAACCAATGCCAATCGCTCAGCAATATAGCTGTTTGCATTTACAAGCGAGAGTGGATAAGAAAAAACTTTACTAGAAAGTGTCACTTCACCTAAATAATCACCAAAGCGCTTTGAAATTTCTTCCGTGATATCTTTTTCACTCATATTCATAAATACAGAAGCTAAATGTGTTTTTTCAGTCCACACTAACGAAGATTCATGCCCACCTTTAAGTGGCAAAATAGCAAATGGACCACTGGATAAAAACCGCTCTTGCGCAACAGACTGATGATTGCGCTCATGCTTTACATTACACACAATACCAGTTTGTGGGTAATCCCACCCTTTGGTTTGAATACCATAATGCTGACGTATTTTTGAGAACTTTCCATCACTTGCGATGAGTAAAGATGCTTTTATCTTTTGTCCAGAATCTAACGTAGCACTTACTGAGCCACTATCAGATTCAAGCTCTTGCCATATACTATTATCAAGCAAAGTGATGAGTTTGCTTTCTTTGGCTTTTTGATATAGTGCTTCCCACATATCATTATTAGCAAGCATATAACCCATTGGCTCATCACTCACTAAACCATGATGATAATGCAAGAATAATGGCGAGTTACTATCTGTAATGCGAATATCTAAAATAGCACCCGCTTTATCTTTAAGGGATTCCCACATACCAATTTCTTTCAAAAAAAGATACGAGCCATAGGCAATAGCACTAGAGCGCCCGTCACTTGGCTGATTTAGTTTTTTTTCAAAATCGTTAGCTTCCACTAAAACAGAAGAAATATTAACTGATGCAAGTGCAACTGAAGCAGTAAGCCCAACAAGCCCACCACCCACAATCAACACTTCTGTTTCTAATAGTTGTTTATGCGGCATTACTCACACTAACTTTATGCTGTCTGCAAGCAGCCGTTACGGTATTTTGCAATAAGCATGCAATGGTCATTGGTCCAACACCACCAGGCACAGGAGTAATCGCACCAGCAACCTTGGCTACATTTTCATAATCCACATCGCCAACAAGCTTGGCTTTGCCATCTGGCAGCTCTGTACGATTAATACCCACATCAATCACGCATGCGCCTTCTTTAATCCAGCTGGCTTTCACCATTTCAGGGCGCCCAACTGCAGCGACTACAATATCAGCACGCTTACATTCGTCTTCCAGATTTTTAGTACGTGAATGAGTGATGGTTACCGTGCAGCTTTCTTGCAATAGAAGCATCGCCATAGGTTTACCAACAATATTGGAACGACCAATCACCACCGCATGTTTACCGCTTAAATCTTCACCCAATGTATCTTTTATCAGCATCACACAACCAAGCGGAGTGCAAGGAACCATGCTATCTTGCCCTGTAAAAAGCTTGCCGCTATTTATCACGTGAAAGCCATCCACATCTTTTTCAGGTGCTATTGCATTGATAATCGCTTCTTCTTGAATATGTTTTGGTAATGGAAGCTGCACTAAAATGCCATGCACTTTATCATCATTATTCAGCTCTTCTACTTTTTCTAAAAGCTCGCGCTCAGAAACATCAGCAGGCAGTTTATGAGTGTATGAATTCATGCCTGCTTCTTCCGTCTGTTTGTGCTTATTTCGCACATACACCTGACTGGCCGGATCTTCACCCACCAACACCACAGCAAGACCAGGGGTGAGATTGTGGATATTTTTTAAATTTTCTACTTGCTTTGCAACCTTATGTCTCACTTCAGCTGCAAACGCTTTGCCATCAATACGCTTTGCTTCATTATGCGGCATCTGGAACTCCTTGCGTTGTAGAATATTCAAAATGGAAATCTTTTTCAGGGTAAATCACTTTACGCGCGGCATAGCAAGCCATAGAAGCTTCAGCAAAACCATTCAAGATAAGCTTGAGTTTATTTTCGTAAGTCGCAATATCACCAATGGCAAAAATTCCTTTTTCGCTGGTAGCTAAAGTGGTTGGATGCACTTTAATATAGTTTTTATCCAAACCTAAGCCCCAATCTGCAATTGGGCCTAACTCCATCGCTAAACCAAAGAATGGCAGCAATATATCTGCATCTAACTCTCTTTTTTCGCCTTTTAAGGTAGAAACAACCACTTGTTTAAGCTGTCCATTTTTACCATTAAGGCTATCTAGCTGATAAGGAATCACCAATTCAACATTTGGCTTGCCTTCAGTAGCTAAACGGCGCAAACGGTCTTCACTTTCTGGTGCACAGCGGAATTTTTGCCTGCGATGTACGACATAAACTTTATCAGCCACATCTGCGAGTGAGATAGCCCAATCAACCGCTGAATCACCACCGCCTGCGATGACTACTTTTTTGCCTTTAAATTCATCTTTCTTACCCACCATATAAAAGATGCTTTTACCTTCATATTTATCTAAATCTTCAATCGGAGGGCGGTTAGGGCCAAAAGCACCACAACCTGCTGCAATCACCACTGTTTTTGTATAAATTTTTACATCTTTACTGGTAGTAAGCAACCACTCTTCACCTTTGCGCTCTAGTTTCATCACTTGTTGCCCAAGATGATAGGTAGGCGAAAAAGCATCTGCTTGTTCTTTTAAGTTATCAATCAACTGCTCACCCGTAATGCTAGGGTGTGCCGGAATATCATAAATTGGTTTTTCAGGATAAAGCGCTGTGCACTGACCACCCACAAAATCGAGCGTATCAATCACATGACAATTCAGCTTTAACATCCCCGCTTCAAACACAGTGAAAAGACCAACGGGACCAGCGCCAATAACGGCAATATCAGTATGGTGTGTATTACTAGACATAATCTCTATGATATTAATGGTGAAAGTGCGTAAAAAACTTGCAGTTGGTTATAAAGCAACGTACACTGAAGAACAATACACGATTAGTGTGTATTTGAAAAAAATTAAAACAAACGTATTGTTTTATGGCTAATAAATCAAAGTCCTATCCGTGGGAAGGTAACTACCCAGAAGGAATAGAGTGGAATGCAGAACTAGCTTCTCATCCGCTTTATACATTTTTAGACGAATCAGCTGAGCAATTTCCTCACCACAAAGCCATCGATTATTATGGCCGCTACTTCACGTTCAAAGAAATATCTGAACTATCTGACAAACTTGCAAAAGGCTTGCAGCAGCAAGGCATAGGCACTGGAAAGAAGGTGGGCATTTTAATGCCAAACTGTCCACAATATGTTGTCGCCTTCTTTGCAGTTTTAAAAACGGGCGCAACGGTTGTTAATTACAACCCACTTTATACAATTAATGAATTACAACATCAGGTGAACGACTCAACCACCACCATGATGCTTACCTTAAATTTGAATATTTTCCATGAAAAAACAAACAATCTTATTCAAACAACATGCCTAGAAAAGGTAGTTATTTGTGATTTAAGTGATGCTTTAACTAAGTTTAAGAAGTTATTGTTTAATTGGAAGAAAAAAGAAGAACTAGCATCAGTAGAATATGGTCGCATCCATCTTGATTATAATAAGTTGATTGATAATGATGGGCTTTATAAAAAGCCAGAAATTAATGCTGAAAAAGACGTGGCAGTTATTCAATATACTGGTGGCACAACAGGCACACCAAAGGGTGCGATGCTGACGCATAAAACACTCTGCGCCAATACACAGCAAGTGAGTATGTGGTTTTACGGGCTTGAAAAAGGCAACGAGCGCATGCTTGCCGTACTTCCGTTTTTTCATGTATTTGGGATGACGGCTATTATTTTACTGTGTACCTCAAAAGCATGTACAATGGTCGTTCACTCTAAGTTTGATTTAAAACAAATTTTGAATGACATACCGAATAAAAAAGTAAGTTTACTTATGGCTGTGCCATCTATTTTACATGCCATTAGTGAGTCGCCAAAGGTTCGTTTGACTAAATTTTCAACGTTGAAAATGTGTATTTCGGGTGGAGCACCCTTACCACTAGAAGTTAGAAAGTCATTTGAAGAAAAAACAGGTTGCGCCCTTGCGGAAGGTTATGGTCTATCTGAAGCATCACCTGTTGTTGCGGTTAATCCACTTTTTGGTAAAAATAAATCTGGCTCTGTAGGCGTGCCTCTGCCAAATACCATCATTGAAATTCGCGCACCAGAGGGAAGAAACAAGCTGTGTACAACGGGTCAGATAGGCGAAATTTGCGTGAAGGGGCCTCAAGTAATGTTAGGTTATCACAATAAAGCAGATGAAACCAAAAGCACCCTTAAAAACAACTGCTTACATACAGGAGATATGGGATATTTAGATAAAGAAGGTTATTTATTTATTTCAGATCGCATAAAAGATTTAGTAATTGTGAATGGTTTTAATGTCTATCCGCGTGAAATAGAAGAACTACTTTACCAACATCACTCAATCAAAGAAGCCGCAGTTATTGGGGTTCTAGATGAGAGAAAAGGACAGTCAGTCAAAGCCTTTATCTCATTAAGAGTAGGCGAGAATGTCAATGAAGAAGAAATTACTCAGTATCTCAGTAAAAAACTGAGCAACTATAAAGTGCCAACCGTCTATGCATTTTTGGAAGAACTGCCAAAAACGATGATAGGAAAGGTGGATAAAAAGGCACTTAAAGAACACAAAGGAGAATGAAATGACAACAGAAACACAAGCAGTAATTGCGGGCTATGTTCGCTCTCCGTTCACACCAGCATTTAAAGGTGCACTAGCTAACGTTAGACCAGATGAAATGGCAGGGCAGGTTGTCAAAGCATTGGTCGAAAGAACGGGCGTTGATGCAAATGATATAGAAGATTTACTCTTAGGCTGCGCCTTTCCAGAAGGTGAGCAGGGGCTAAATGTGGCTCGTTTAGTTGTATTTTTAGCGGGTCTTCCAGTCACTGTTGCTGGTGCAACCATTAATCGTTTTTGTGGTTCGTCTATGCAAACCATTCACATGGCGGCTTCAAATATTGCAGCAGGTGCGGGTGAGGTGTTTATAGCCGCAGGCGTTGAGTCGATGAGTCGCGTGCCGATGACGGGTTTTAATCCACTTCCACATCCAGAACTATTCGAGCGCTACCCAGAAGCTTATGAGAACATGGGCATAACCGCTGAAAACCTAGCAAAGAAATATAAAATATCCCGTAAAGATCAGGAATCATTTGCGGTATTAAGCCATCAAAAAGCAGCGAAAGCACAAGCTGAAAAGCGCTTTGAAGATGAGATAGTTCCAATTATTTATGATGGTAAAACCATTAGCGATGATGGATGCATTAGAGCGGATACCACAGCAGAAACATTGGCAGGTTTAAATCCAGCATTTGATATGAAAGGCAGCGTAACAGCGGGCACATCTTCACCACTAACAGATGGTGCAGTGGCGGTGCTAGTATGTTCTGAAGCCTACGCTGATAAACATAAATTAAAGAAACATGCGCGCATTAAAAGCATGGCTGTTTCTGGTTGTGCACCAGAAATTATGGGTATTGGCCCCGTTGGAGCCACCAAAAAAGCTTTAAAACGTGCAGGGCTCACCATCAATGATATTGATGTGGTTGAATTAAATGAAGCATTTGCAGCACAATCTATTCCTGTTATCAAAGATTTGGGAATTGATGTGAATAAACTAAATGTTGATGGCGGTGCCATTGCACTTGGGCACCCACTTGGTGCAAGTGGTGGGCGTATTACCGGCAAAGCCGCACTTCTATTAAACGAACAAAAGAAAAAATATGCGCTTGCAACCATGTGTATTGGTGGCGGACAAGGCATAGCAACAATTTTGGAGGCTATCTAATGACTGAAATTAAAAAAGTAGCTGTCATTGGCTCAGGCGTAATGGGTGCAGCCATTGCAGCACATATCGCAAACAGTAAAACGCCTGTGGTATTGTTAGATATCGTGCCTGAAGGTGCTGAAGATAGAAGCAAGCTCGCAAAAGGCGCTATTGAAAAGCTTTTAAAAACTGACCCTGCGGCATTAACACACAAACGCAATGCGAAATTTATCACCCCAGGAAACCTAGAAGATAATCTAGATATGCTGGCCGATGTTGATTGGATTATTGAAGCGGTTTTAGAGCGCCTAGATATCAAACAATCACTTTATCAAAAGCTAGAGAAGGTCAGAAAGAAAGGTAGTATTGTATCATCTAACACCTCAACCTTGCCGTTGCATGAGTTGGTGAAAGGAATGCCAGATACATTCCGTAAAGATTTTATCATCACGCACTTTTTCAACCCTCCGCGCTACATGCGCTTGCTCGAGTTAGTTGGTGGCAAAGATTCGCGTAAAGACGCGCTAGAAACCGCACGCCAGTTTTGTGATGTAAAACTAGGTAAAGGCGTTGTTGATTGCAAAGATACACCAGGCTTTATCGCCAACCGTATTGGTTGCTATTGGATGACTGCTGGTCTTGTGGATGCTATTGAGATAGGTATTAATGTAGAAGATGCAGATGCAGTAATGAGTCGCCCCATTGGCGTGCCTAAAACAGGTGTGTTTGGTCTATTAGATTTGATTGGTATCGATTTACTCCCACTCATCGGTAAGTCGATGCTTGCAACACTTCCAAAAGATGATGACTTTGTTCGCATCTATCAAGAACCAAAGCTTGTCACCAAGATGATTGCTGATGGCTATACAGGTCGTAAAGGAAAGGGTGGTTTTTATCGCCTCAATAAAGACGACGGCAAAAAAGTGAAAGAAGCCATTAACTTACAATCTGGTGAATATAACGAAGCTTCAAAACCAACACTTGCGAGCATTAATGCAGCCAAATCTGGCTTAAGAGCACTTGTAACACATGATGATATTGGTGGAAAATATGCATGGGCAGTGCTTTCAAAAACACTTGCCTATACTGCATCACTTGTGCCTGAAATTTCTGATGACATTCAATCCGTCGATGAAGCAATGAGACTGGGTTACAATTGGAAATATGGCCCTTTTGAGCTAATTGATAGGTTAGGTGATACTGAGAAATCTGGCGCAAAATGGCTTGCCGAGCAGTTGGAAAAAGAAGGTAAACAAGTACCTGAGCTTTTAATGAAAGCTGGCAATAAGCCGTTTTATACAATTGAAGATGATAGCATAAAATACTTACATATTGATGGCAGCTATAAGCAAGAAATAGAGCAAGAAGGCGTGTGGATGCTTGCTGACAAAAAACGCGGACAAAAACCCATCATGAAAAACCCATCCGCCACATTATGGGATATTGGTGATGGAATTGCGTGCTTTGAATATACATCCAAAATGAATTCGCAAGATCCATTAAGCCTTGAGCTTCTTGCAAAAGCTACTGAAGAAGTAGGTAAGAACTTTAAAGGGTTAGTCATTGGTAATGATGCAGATAATTTCTGCGTTGGTGCAAATATCGGGTTTTTACTTCTCTCATCAAATGTAGCAGCATGGAAAACGGTAGAACAAGCCATTCGACAAGGCCAACAAACCTATATGAGCTTAAAATACGCACCATTCCCAGTGGTTGCAGCGCCCTCAGGCATGGCGCTTGGTGGTGGTTGTGAAGTATTGCTACATTGCGATGCGGTTCAAGCCCATGTTGAGCTCTACACAGGGCTAGTAGAAGTAGGCGTTGGTGTGGTTCCGGGTTGGGGGGGCTGTAAAGAAATGCTTATCAGGCACACAGAGAAACGCCTTAAAGAGCAAAATGCAGTGGCAAAAATGGGCAGAATGTTCTCATTCATTAGTCCAATTAAAACCCTCAACACCATGCCTGTTGTCAGCGCTGCATTCGAGCAAATTGCATTAGCAAAAGTGGCAAAATCAGCTGAAGAAGCAAAGAGCATGCTGATACTCAAGGAAACAGATGGTATCACGATGAATCGTCGTCGCGTACTGCCTGATGCTAAAGCTAAGTGTTTGGAACTTGCAAAAAATTATGAAGCACCAATGCCAGAAACGATTACATTGCCGGGAAAAACAGCTAAAACCGCACTTACCATGGCGATTAATGGTTTTGTTAAGAGTGGTAAAGCAACACCACATGATGAGATTGTATCCAAAGCACTAGCCGATGTTTTAAGTGGTGGCAATACCAGCATTCATCAAACACTTTCAGAACAAGATTTATTAAATTTGGAAGTAGAGGCATTTATGCGCTTAATAAAAACAAAAGGTTCGTTAGATAGAATTGAGCATATGCTCGACACTGGCAAACCACTTAGAAACTAAACAAAGGAAACGAATGTGAGACGTAACGCCGCAGACAGACAAAATCATCGCCTTGCGTGGGCTTTTTCAAAGCTAGCATTTTTAATGTTTTGTTTCATAGTACTTGCATTCTTAGCACCTTTTTGGTGGGGTTTTGAGTTATTCTCTCACTTCTCATGGCATTATATGATTGCTACAGCAGCACTCACTTTCGTTTTTTTAGTACTTAAAAGACCATTTCTCATAATTGTCTGCTTAGTTTTAACAGCTCTTTCTTGTTGGCAGGTTTCATCCTATATTATAAAGCCACAACAAGTTGCACTTGTTGATGATTTTTCTGATACAGATATCAGCCTTCTGCAGTTTAATTTAGCCACCGATAATAAACGAAAAGAGAACGTTATTAAGTGGATTGGATCAGAGTTAAAACACACAGATATTATTATATTACAAGAAGTTACACCTGAATGGAATGTGGCACTAGAAACCATAAAGAATCAATATTTTTATTCTTTTAGCACCAATCCAACTAACAATCATAATATATTGGTCTTATCTCAACTTTTGGTCAACTCAGCAAAAAACATTAATTATATTGAAACTGAGTTGCTCGAATTAGACATGGCAACTTCTGAAGGAGTGCCATTCAATTTATATGCAATCCATTCTCCATCCCCGCTTAATAAGAAGGGTGCAGAGATACAAAAAACGATGCTAAACAATATCGCGAGCAACATTAGCCAACGCAATAAAGCTGCAATAGTAGTGGGCGACTTTGCTACCACACCCTTTTCACCAGTTTTTAAAGACATGGTTAAAAGAGCTAAGCTCTACAATAGCTGGCTGAAAGTGGGATATCACGGAAGTTGGCCAGCACCATTTCCATCTGAGCTTGCATTATCTATCGATCATTTGCTAGTGAATGATGAAGTTTATATACATGATAAAATGGTCTTTAAAGATAGCCACGGATCCGACCACTATCCACTTTTGACCAAAAAACGTTTTAAAAACCCATAAGGGAAGAGAGGTTTATATGCCTATTTTTACAGCACCAACAAAAGATTTTGAGTTTCTTCTGAATGATTTCTTGAAAGTTGAAGAACACAAACACCTTGAAGGTTTTGAAGAGGTAGATAGTTCACTAGTTAGTTCACTTCTAGCAGAAGGTGCGAGACTCTGTGAAGAGGTACTTTTTCCAATCAATCAAAGCGGCGATGCTGAAGGCTGTCACTTTAAAGATGGTAAAGTAACGCTTCCTAAGGGTTTTAAAGAAGCCTATCAAACCTATATTGAATCTGGTTGGACGGGTTTTACTTGCGATAAAAAATATGGCGGACAAGGATTACCCGAAGTGGTAAACATGCCAGTGATTGAGATGATATGCTCAGCAAACCTTTCTTTTGGAATGCTTCCAGGGCTCACACATGGCGCATATAATGCAATTTACCAACATGCATCCGATGCACTAAAAGATAAATATCTCCCTAAAATGGTAGAGGGCACGTGGTCAGGCGTCATGTGCTTAACTGAATCACAATGTGGAACCGATTTAGGGCTCATTCGCACCACCGCAACCCCTAATAAAGATGATAGCTATAACATCAATGGATCTAAGATATTTATTTCAGCGGGCGAGCAAGATGCCACTGAAAACATCATCCATTTAGTGCTCGCAAAATTACCCGATGCGCCAGAAGGCGTTAAAGGGATTAGCTTATTTTTAGTACCTAAAATGATGGTGAATGATGATGGCTCACTTGGCGCACAAAATGGCGTCACTTGTGGTTCTATCGAAGAAAAAATGGGCATTCATGCATCACCAACATGTGTTATGAACTACGATAATGCAATTGGATATTTAGTTGGAGAGCCACACAAAGGCTTACGTGCAATGTTTACCATGATGAATGAAGCGCGACTTTATGTAGGTGTTCAAGGCTTAGGCTTGTCTGAAGTATCATATCAAAACGCGGCAGCTTATGCCAAAGAGCGTATTCAAGGCAGAGCATTAAAAGGACCTAAATACCCTAATAAGGCAGCTGATCCACTATTAGTACACCCAGACATTCGACGTATGCTACTCACCATGCGCAGCTTTAATGAGGGTGCACGCGCACTAACATTATACACAGCACTCAAAATTGATACGACTAAGCGTCATAAAGATGAAGCAGCGCGCCAAGAAGCGGATGATTTTGTGCAGCTTATCACGCCAATTCTAAAATCCTATCTGACCGATATGGGTTTTGAATCCGCCAATCTTGGTATGCAGATTTATGGTGGTCATGGCTATATTAAAGAATATGGCATGGAGCAATATTCACGCGATGCCCGCATTGCACAGATTTATGAAGGTGCAAATGGTATTCAAGCGCTCGATTTAGTAGGGCGTAAGCTACCAAAGCACACAGGGCGTTATTTGCGCTCACTGTTCCACCCTGCATCAGAGTTTATTGCTGAACATCGCGACAATGCAAAGATGACTGACATCACCAAAGCACTTTATAAAGCAATGGACAGCGCCCAAAAAGCAACATTATGGATTGGTGCAAATGGCATGGCTGACCCGAACGAGGCAGCCGCAGGTTCAAGCGAATATTTGCGACTATTAGCGCTGTTAGCACTAGGTTATATGTGGGGGCAGATGGCAGAAATTGCCATTCGCAAACTAGAGGCAGGTGAGGGCGACCAAGCCTTCTATGAAGCCAAGCTTGAAACGGCCAAATTCTTTATGGCAAAAATCTTGCCATATCACTATGGATTATTAGCCTCAATTGTTGGCGGTGCAAAACCGATGATGGGTATGAAAGAAGAAGCGTTCTAAAGCTTTATTTCAAGCAGAACTTGTGTTTGTTGTTCAAGCTCTAGCTTTTCACTTTTTCTAACCTCCGCTT
>CAYGTX010000030.1:0-11671 GCA_964352935.1 uncultured Rickettsiales bacterium
GTAGGGCTTTGGTTCTTTGCTGATAAAGCCCAGACGCCTGTGCATGTACTTGCTTATGCTGTATTAGTCGCAGGTGTTTTGCAATGGCTGGTAATGCTCTATGCCATCAAAAAAGCTGGCTTCTCTTTCTCGCTCGCACTGCCTAAGTGGGATGATGAAATTAAGGTACTTTTAAAAAGAATGGGCCCCGGTATTGTGGGCGGCGGCGTGATGCAACTCAATGTCTGGGTAAATACCGTAATTGCTACTACACTTGTGCCCGGTGCCGTATCTTATCTATATTATGCTGATAGATTAGCACAATTCCCCCTTGCACTCATTGGCACGGCCATTGGCACTGCTTTACTGCCCACCCTTTCCGTTCAGTTTAAGCAAGCCAAGCTAGAACAGGCAATCACCACACAAAACCGTGCGATGGAAATGGGCTTCTTATTTGCCCTACCAGCCGCAATTGCACTGGCTGTGTTAGCCGAGCCCATCATTAGCTTGCTGTTTGAACGTGGAGCTTTTACTGCCAGCGACAGCGCAGCTAGCGCCGCAGCCCTCACTGCCTATGCGCTGGGAGTTCCTGCATTTATTTTAGTAAAGATATTTATTCCGTCTTTCTTTGCAGCGGGAGACACCAAAACCCCTGTACTCATCGCACTGACATGCTTGGTGTTTAACGTCACACTTAACTTGATTTTAATGCAGTTTATAGGGCATGTAGGACTGGCACTTTCTACCGCCATTTCTTCTTGGCTGAATGTTTCATTGCTTATTTTTATCTTAAAGAAGCGCAAGCGTTACCATATTGATAAGGAGGCTCTTAAGCGCCTATCGCTTATCTTTTGTTCTTCGCTAGTGATGGGGGGCGTACTTTATATTTTGCACCACTATCTGAAAGACTTTGCAGCTAAAGGCTCTTTCTACCTTCTGCTAGAAGTCGTCGCTCTCTCCATCATAGGTGCCATCACTTACTTTTTAGTGACACATTTCAGTGGCGGATTCACCTTAGGTGAATTGAAAGCGCGTTTTCAACGCTAATGCTTAAGCAAGTAACAAAAACAGCATGATTGTGCCTACGATAATTCGGTAATAGGCGAATGGAACAAACCCATGGGTGGAGATAAATGCAATGGCATGCTTCACCACCAGCAAGGCTGAAACAAACGCGCAGACAAAGCCAATAGCCACCACCTGCATATTGTCCATCGCCAACACATCTAGGTTCTTATAGACGTCATACACAGTGGCAGCAAACATGGTCGGAATCGCTAAAAAGAAAGAGAACTCAGTGGCCGTCTTGCGATCTAACCCCAGCAACAACGCACCCATAATCGTCGCACCAGAGCGTGATGTACCCGGAATCATCGCCAATGTCTGTGCACACCCCACATAAAATGCGCGCCTTAAAGGCAGCTGGTCTAAATCATGAAATTTAGGCTTCAGTGGCAAACGCTCAATGATAATAATTAAAATTCCACCTACAATCAGCATGATAGAAACAACAAGAGGCGAGAACAACACCGCTTTAATATAGCTATGCAACAAGACGCCCAACACCATAGAAGGTATAAAACCCAATAGAAGCAGATAAACAAAGCGCCTTGCTGAAGGCTCGGTAAAAATGCCACCAGCCGTTTTTAATAATTTTGCACGATAAAGCAAACAAATAGCAAGTATTGCTCCAAGCTGAATGACAATTTCAAATACCTTTCCTGGAGGGCCTTCAAATTGAAGCAAATCCACCAGTAAGATTAAATGCCCTGTTGAAGAAACTGGCAGAAATTCTGTGAGTCCCTCAACAATTCCAAGTAGCGCTGCTGTAAGTAATGTGTGTATGTCCATAGTGGCTTAAGCCATAATTGAAATTCGCTCATTGGTAAAGAAATAGTTATTGTTTTTTTATACCTTGATAAGTGAATTTATTAACAAATAGTAAAAACTCAACTTTTTTAGTAGGTTAGTAGAAGCTTTTATGCTAACCTCATTTGCTACATAACAACAGGGGATGGGACGCCACAAGTAAAGAGAGTTAAGTAAACGCTTTTTTAAGAGGGGTGTCGATGGCAGTTTGTTTAGTAATTGACGATGAGGCTTTGCACCGTGAAATTGATTGTTTCGCGATGACTTTAGCTGGGTATGACACATGCGAGGCAGCTTCAGCAGAAGATGCTTTAACGATTTGCCTTGATCAAATGCCCGATGTGATTCTTTTAGATCTTATGATGCCCGGAATGAATGGACTTGAATTTCTAGTCTCATTACGTGCAATGAAGGGTGGCGAGAAGCCTTTCATTATGGTTTGTTCAGCCTATGGCGTGAGCGATGCCGAAGAAAAGGCCCGCGTTGCTGGTGCAAACAACTTTATTTTGAAACCATTTTCTAGCACTATGTTAAAAGAAAAGCTCAGTGAAAGTGGCATAACGAGTCAGCTTGGCCTTTAAGTATTTTGGTAATTCTAACGACCTACAGTATGTGATGATTGCTGCCCTTCATTAAGCGATTTTGACAGTGCGTTTTTTATTTGACCAAAGCTGACTTTTGTAAATGCCTCAAGATCTACTGGAAAATTTGCATTATCTTTCAACTCCTCACCCGACGCTCTTACAAGTGAAGCATAAAGATTTTCAACATTCCCAAGCCATTCACTTCCTTTTTGCTTAATGGGCACTCTTGCCGAATCACCATTTGCTATTCCACGTGCCAAATTAGCTAAATTTAATATCAATGGCTGAGCATCTTTAGCAATTGATGGGTTACTATTTGACAAAAGCATTAGATTTTGCGCAAGCACTGCCGAAGCTGCTATGCCATTTTCTAAAGCATTTTCATGGGTGGGGATATTTACACCACCATTTCCCCATTGAGGCTTTAGCCAGTTAGGCACATCAAGTGTTGCACCACTGAGAATGGCTTGTATATCTGCTAAACATGCATCTACTTTCTGGAGCGACTGTCTTTTGAGGCTATTATTCACATCTTGCTGTGAAAGCGGCAAACTTGATCTCTCGTTGATTACACCCATCTCCACTGCAAGGTCTCCCGCAAAACGTGGCTTTTCTTGCTTGGCTTCCAATTTGAGCGCATGCACTACTTGCATTTTTGATCGCATTGAAAGAATGCCTTCTTTTTGCAAAAAATCAAGCTGTCTTGGCACTTCTGATAGTTTAGATTTTTTCATTTATTCACCTAATACTGGTTAAGATAACCATGACCTCTAAGAGTCAACAGCCCTTATGAAGCTGATTTTTGTTTTAAACTCACTCTTTGTATAGACCCAGAACGATAGATATCATATCATAAACACCCTAAGAATTATAATTTTTATATCTTATAGTTGTTTCACTTAAGAATAGCACATCAAATGGAAGCGACTATATAAACGTGTGAGTGCGCACCGCCACTTATGTGGCGAAAACTTACGTTACGATTGAACCAACATCATTTTGATGCCAAAATGATGTTAAGCAACTAATATTAATTAAAAAATTAAAAATAATGTTTGGATTTTCTGGCACAGAATTAATTTTAGTAGCGTTGATTGCATTGCTTGTTATCAACCCAAAAGACCTGCCATCAACCCTTAAAAATATACGCGACACTCTTCGCAAGATAAAGAAAACTGCATCTGAATTTACAGATGCTATCATGGGTGATGAACAAGTGAATGACTTAAAAAAAGAAGCGCAAAAGATTAACGAAGAAATCCACCACATTGTTGATTTAAATGGCGATATGCAACCAACTTACTCACTTGATGATATTCAAGAACACATTCCTGCAAAGAAATCTCTTAAAGTGAACGAACCTTCTAAACCAAAAGAGAAATAAGACTATTATTGCTCCAAACAATGCTGATAAACAATAGCAGCCATTTCTGCACAACTTGGTTCTGCAGCTCCAGCACACATCACATCTGGGTTGGCATCTACTACATTTTCAGCACCTATGCACGTTGGATTGTCAGTAATGCCACCCGCATCATTTGCCAATTGCCATTTTAATTTATAACGCACAATATCATCAAACAGCCCCGTTGCAGATTTCTGCACAAATACATTATCAAAATCTTTTCCATCTATGCCGGAGCCAAGCGAGCCATTTTCCGCTTCAGCACTTTCATTCTCTCCTGCTCCATCATCATAATCAGCATCCATTCGGGTTGAACTTCCTTGACGCATATATGCACCATGTCCATTCTTTCCATGGCTTATCAACACCATGACTGCTTCACGCGTTCTTTCTCCTGGAGAGCCTGTTGCAGCATCATTAATCGTAATAACGCCTACAGAAGTATCAAAATAGTTAAAGCAATCGCTTGATGTACTATCATCACAATCGTCGTTACGACCCACCGATTGAGAATGATACATATTCGAATTCGCCAACCGATCATCAACAACATACGTATATCGCCAACCCCATCCATCTTCCATAAGATCATCCGAGATGCCAAGTGTTTTTGTTGGCACAACACCTGCAAATAAATTCGCCCCATCCGTGAGCAATTCACTTGCATCGCATACTGATGGCTCGGCACTATCATCAATCCGCTCTAATCCAAACTCTGCATCGGTTGCATTGTCTCGCCTTAATTCACCATTAGCAGGGCATGGCAATCTACCATTTTCGATGAGAAACACCGCAAGCGCCTCTTCAATCGCATCCATACGTTCGTTAGTAGTAGTCACCCTATCTTCCTCTGTCACTTTTGTCGCCACAGAAAGAGCCGTGCCAAGTGTAATGCCAATAATGGTTAGCACCACTGATAGCTCAACTAAAGAAAAGCCCGCTCCAACATGATAAAGCTGAATTAATTTTTTTCTTACTGTAAACATATTGTATCAATCTCTAGAGCAAATTTTTCACATATTAGTGCATTTGGCGCATCCGTACAATCATTAGCGCCCGATGCATCCAAAACGGCTTGAGCTGTTACACACTCTGCTTGATAGAGTGAAGCACCTGTTTTTTTCACCAATTGGGATCGCGTTAAATATCGTGTAACATCATCAAAAACCTCACTCGTAGTCGCCTCCCCTTTAATAAAAGGTCGCTGAATAAACACCTCGTCCATCGCCGTTGCTGTCCCATCATTTTGAAGATGTGTATTTTGCCACTCACCATCGCTAGTTCCACCATCAGAGCGCCCACGTCCATCGTTAGCTGCATATCTGCCTGCAATTCCGTTTGCAAAATACGCCCCATGACCATTAGGGCCATGACTAAATACAAACACCACCACATCTTCAGATCGTGACGTAGCGGTAATATCATTCACCGTGATATCCCCTGATTCAGCATAAAGAAAACATGCATTTTCTGCATCGCTCGCCGCACCAGAGCCATCACATGATGTATTGGTTGCTGTACTATTTGCAAAGCGCGTATCTACAATATAACTAAAGGGCCTACCCCAACCATCCACATAATATTCTAATGGTAGTTGTAATGTTAGCACCGGTAATGTACCGTAACGTATATCGCCATTCGTGCCTGAAATGGTAAAGCCCCCCGTACCACCACATGCAATGGGATCACCCGCAGCACTCTCAACCGCAAAATTAGCTGGCGTTCCAGCCCATACAGGCTCTGAAGGGCATGGCAGCCTCTTATTAATAGCCAGATAGGCCCCCAATGCTTCTTCAACCGAATCAAGCTTAGATTGAGTTTGCTGAATTTTAGCAGCATCGTCACTTGTGATAGCCATCGAAATTGCACTTCCCGCAATCACGGCAATAATGGCAATTGCTGCTGATAACTCAGTAAGTGAAAACCCTCTTGATGTTTTTTCTTTTTGCATTAAAGACATTACCCATTCCCTTTTTTCATATCCTAGTATAAACTTTTTATGAATTGAAACCAATTTTTTTGATGTTACATAGCCACAATGGATTACGCATTACTCCAAATCCCCTCTTTTTCTATCACTTTATTCGCTGCATTTGGCCTAATTTTTGGCAGTTTCATCTCGTTAGTAAGTTATAGGCTTGTGCATGGTGGCGCGATTATGGTGGCGCATTCAAAATGCACTCAATGCCATCACAACCTTTCTTTCTTAGATTTGTTTCCTGTTCTTTCTTGGCTTTTCAATAAAGGCCATTGTCGATACTGCCACGCAAAAGTTAGCATTCGCTACCCACTTACTGAAATAGCCACAGCTCTAACATTTCTAGTTTGCTATTTTGCTTATGGCTGGACGTGGAACACGCTTATATTATGCAGCGTATCCACCGCCCTCATTATCATGATTGTCGTTGACCTAGAACATCAAATCATACCTGACGAAATTCAAATAATGCTAGCTCTTTTTAGTATTCCTTATGCTTATTTTTGGGATGTAGAGTGGTCACAAATGGTTATAATGTCCATTGGATTAGGACTTTTCTCATATGGTCTGCGTTATATTTTCTGGCTTTGGAAAAAGAAAGAAGCGCTAGGGTTGGGTGATGTGAAGTTTTTTATAGTTGCAGGACTTTATTTACCGTTTGAGTCAATGGCTTCGTTTCTTTTTATTTCAGGCATGTCTGGAGTGTTGCTTGGGCTATTATGGCGCCTTATGGGGTGGGCGGAACGCTTTCCTTTTGGGCCTTCCCTTGCTATCGCATTTTTTATATGTATCAGCTTCCCCGCAACCTCCTATCAATGGCTTTATTTAGTGCGTTAGTTTAGTCTAAATTGTGCTGGTATAATGGCAATATTTCATATATCTTGTATGTAGTGATGTTATTTTTACACTTCATAGTGTATGTAAGGTACATCCTGTGCCACATTCGCCAAATTAAAATATTCAGAGAAATAATTATGCTCTCTTATTATCATTTACGCCTCATTGGTTTGCTAGCAATTTTACTTTGTGCAGGCTTTCTTAGTGCGTGTCAGCGTGACGAAATTCAGGAAACCCTAAAAGATCCTATTGATACGGAACTTAATCTTTCAAGGCAGGATTACGTGGATGGCCTCTTTGGAGAGCACAATAAAGATAAAGATGAAAGCGATGCGACGCCGCCACTTATCCCCAATGTGTCCGATATTTTAGCTGCACCACCTCCACCAGAAGAAACAGGTGTTAATAAATTAATCAGCCTTTCTGTAACTCAAGACGTACCACTGAAAGATGTGCTTTTAGAGCTTGGGCGCCTTGCTGATATTGAAATGGAAGTGGATGCCAGCATCACAGGTGGCATTATTCTTCGTGTTAAAAATCGTCCTTTTGATGATGTTATTCGACGCATCGCTGAACTTGGAAGCCTTCGCTATACCTTTGAGAATGGCGTACTTAGAGTAGAAAGAGATACAGTTTACATGAAGAACTATATCGTTGATTTCTTAAATCTCATCCGCTCGAACACCGGTTCACTTACTATTAACACTCAAGTGCTTGGTGGCGCCAGTGGCGGCAGTGGCGATGGCTCAAGCAGCAACGGCTTATCATCTGGCTCAACAAATGCGGTTAGCACAAGTTACGAAGGTGACATGTGGGCATCTGTAGAGCAAGGCATTACCGACATACTCAACTTCAGCCCTTCCGACCTTTCAGCAGCAACTATTAGTACGGATGGCGTGGCAGCAACATCCACAGTAGATGCTTTAGCTGGGTTCACACTCAATAGGCAAGCAGGTGTTATTTCTGTCCGTGCAACAGAGAAGCAACATCGCAATGTCGCTGAGTATCTAAAACAAGTTAAAATAAATTCTTCTTCTCAAGTGCTTATTGAAGCGAAAATTGTGGAAGTAAATCTTGATAAACAATATCGCTCTGGGGTTAACTGGAATGCGGTCAATAATAGAACTGATTTTGCAGTTGATTTTGCCTTTAACAACCCTGTTGCCGCCTCTACTGTTCCTGATGTTGTAACCTTAACACTTGGCGATAGCGACTTATCAACCATTGTTAAGTTTGTAGAACAATTTGGAACCACTCGTACTATCTCAAGCCCACGCTTACATGCAATGAACAATCAACAAGCCGTCCTTACTTTTGCCGAGAATGACGTTTATTTCACCATTGAAGTAGAGCGCCAAGAAGACACTGATGGCGCCGGCGTTACCGATATCACATCTACCGTCACCAGCACACTTAACACTGTTCCAATCGGTGTTATCTTATCTCTGCAACCGTCTATCGACTTAGAGAACCAAGAAGTCACCATGAATATCCGCCCTACCTTGTCTCGTATTACATCCAGAGAAGATGACCCAGGCGTAACGCTTTCCGCTCAACAAATTGACCCAGACTCAACCATCACCAGCAGCGTGCCTGTCATTGAAGTGAGAGAGATGGATTCAATCTTGAAAATTAAAAGTGGTGAAGTGATGGTCATTGGAGGGCTTATGGAAGAGCGTGCATCCAATATTGATATTGGCGTTCCGGGCTTGAGTAGAATTCCTATCCTTGGCCATGCCTTCAAGAGTGTAGAGCGCACTACAGACGTGGTAGAAACCGTGATATTTATTAAAGCAACTATTGTGACTCCAAATGGTTTTGTTGGAAAAGCAGATCGTGACTTCTATAAAACATTTACACGAAGCCCACGTCCGTTAACATTTTAGATTTAAGTAGCCTTAGGATAGGAGATTAAACAACTTATGCTACCCATATTAAGATACACCCTACTCACAGCAAGGCGCGACTGGCTCTTTATCGGATTAATCATTATGTTGCTGATGGCATATGGGCTTTCTGTCTTTATGGGCAGCACGGCTTTGGTTGAAGCGCAACAAACAACACTCACCTACTTTGCTGGCACAGGTCGCATTATACTTATCGCAGGCTTAATGCTTTTCATTTGTTTTCACATACGCAGATCATTTGAAAACCGTGAGATTGAATCTATTCTTTCAAAACCGCTTTCTAGAACCCAATTTATTTTAGGTTATTGGTTTGGTTTCTTTATCCTAGCAATTCTCGCTATTATCCCCTTAATACTCGTGACGGCTGTTTTACTTTCACCTGATCTCACTGGTTTAGCATGGTGGGGCGCAAGTTTGATTCTAGAAGCGGCTATTATGGTAGCCTTTGCGCTATTAGCTGCACTTATTCTGGGCAGTGCTGTGAGCTCTGTTATGGGCTGTGCCGCATTTTATTTAATTAGTCGATTGATGGGTTTCTTTATCGCAGCCATCAACAACCCTGCAACATTATTAGGGCATGGCACATCAGGCAAAATAATGGAATATATTCTACAAGCTATCTCTATGTTTATACCACGTTTAGACCAATATGCTCAAAGCAAATGGTTGCTCTATGGTGTCACAGATGATACTAGCTTGTGGGTATTTATTCTACAATCTGCGATTTTTATTCCACTTGTACTGTTTATGGCTGTCTATGATTTAAAACGTAAACAATTTTAAGAAACCTATGTTTATACATCGCCTCTATCGTTATAAAAGTGATTTGCTTCTTTACGCATTCTTGCTATTGCAAGTTGGGTTATGGACACAAACACAAAAAGTAGTGCCTGATATGGGTATTGTTCCACCCGTACCAAGTGCGCTTTCAGTGAAGGCACTAGCACTAGGCGATGAAGCATTTTATTTCAGAACGCAGGCGCTTAAAATTCAAAATGCTGGTGATTCTTTTGGGCGCTTTACAGCGCTCAAAAAATACAACTACGAAAAGCTTTACCACTGGTTTACATTATTAGACTCATTGGACTCCCAGTCTAACTTTGTGCCAGCAATGGCGGCTTATTATTTCAGCCAAACTCAAAACACTCCTGACGTACGATATGTTGCTAAATATCTTGAAGAGCATTCCGAGAAAGACCTCTACAATAAATGGTGGTGGATGGGGCAGGCCGGTTACGTTGCCAACCACAAACTAGAAGATAAAGACTGGGCACTTTCCCTTGCTAAGAAGCTAGCTTCAACCCCAAGAGATGACATCCCGCTATGGGCGAAGCAAATGCCCGCCTTTATTTACGAACAACGTGGAGAAGATCAGCAGGCACTTCTTATCATTGCAGACATTCTCAACAATCTTGACAACATTAAGCCTGGCGAGCTAAATTTTATGCGCTATTTCATTGAAGATAGATTAAAAAAATTAGTGGAGGAATACCCTGAGCTAAAGCGCTTAATGGAAGCAAAGCCACCTTCACAGAAGAATGAGAGTCGCTAAAGTCATGGACCAGCAGATTCTTCTTACGCTAACACAATCTTTACATCTTGCTGCTTTAGCACCCTGTGTACTTGTGATTTTTTATCTGCTTGCAACTACACAACACCCTCTACTCATCACAATACCTCTATTGTTTTTTGCCAGTTTAGGGGCTGGCCTTTTTGCACCACTTACGCACAGCTTCTTTATCACTGAAACAAGTTGGATGAATCTACAATATCTCACCGATCTTTTGCTGCCAACACTTAGCTTTTTACTGATAACGCAGTTTTTCTTAAATCGCTTTCCGCCATATTACTACTGTTTGTTGATTTTTGTACCTTTCATTATTGCATTTCCTGCCTTGCAAGGGCTCTGGAGTGAGCATAATGTCTGTCTTTCAATTGATATATGTTTAGAATCCATATCACTTCTAAAGGTCGCATTTGTTGTGACGGGCGCTCTAGTAATGATGCTTATCACCGTGACTCTATCAAGATTTTCACTTCAGCTTGACTTAAGCCCCCATCAGCGCACGCATAAATATTGGCTTATAATAGCTTTCATCTGTCTAAACTTATGCCTTATGGCACTTGAACTTACGAGTGCTGGTAATTTTATTGAAAACTATCATTACTTGCTTATCAAAGTCATTCTCAAAATGGCGTTCATTTATCTAGTGCTCATATCTATCTTTCAAGTCTACGCAGAAGCCTTTGCAGTCGATCAAGCTTTTAGCGTCAGCTACCACAGCAGACCCCTTAAAGAGCATGAAAAAACACTTGCTAACAAAATAATAAAGCAGCTAGAAATTGAAAAGCCATATCTGGAAGTTGGCTTTAATCGCCAAGCCTTTGCAAAGCAGCTCAAGATAAGTGAGCATCAACTGTCACGTATTATAAATTTAAGGTTTCACAAAACAATCAGCGAGCTATTAAACGAATATCGCATTGATGCAGCAAAACAAAAACTTTCCAATACCGACGAACCCATCACAAACATTGCTTTTGATGTAGGTTTTAATAGTATAGCTTCTTTTAATCGGGTTTTTAAGCAGTTCTCTAGCTGTTCTCCCAGCCAATATCGCGAGCAATATAAAATATGACATCTCTTTTAGCGGATATTAAAGCAACCCTTGAATGGTATAATGATGCAGGTGTCGATGAAGCCATAGAGCCATTGCCCGTTTCACGTGCAGCAAAAAAACCATTATTTACAGCAGCCGATACCAGCTCAACCGCAAATACAGCTAAAGCTATACAAGCCACTCAGGGTGAAACGCCATCAGCGAAATTAGCTACTAAAAGCTCTATTAACCCACTCCATGCAGCGCCGGCAAAGGCACTAGCAGAAGCAAAAGCACTTGCTGCTCAATGCAACACCATTGATGAACTAAAAGATGCTGTAAACGCATTTGAAGGACTTTCTATTCGCAAAACTGCACAAAACACTGTTTTTGCCGATGGAACCGCTAAAGCTGAGATTATGCTCATTGGTGAAGCTCCAGGTGCTGACGAGGATCGTAGTGGCATTCCATTCTGTGGTGCTAGCGGTCAACTATTAGACCAGATGCTTGGCTGC
>CAYGTX010000030.1:11681-12151 GCA_964352935.1 uncultured Rickettsiales bacterium
GGCTTGAATAGACCTACCAATTTTTATATTACCAACACTATTTTCTGGCGACCTCCTGGCAATCGCAAGCCAACGCCAGAAGAAATTGCTCTCTGCAAGCCGTTTGTTGAAAAGCACATTGCGTTGCTGAATCCAAAACTAATCATTTTAGTAGGCGCAACTGCTCTTACTGCATTGCTAGAAACTAAAACTGGCATCAGCAAAGTGCGTGGTCAATTCATCGACTATGAAAATGATCAGTTAAAAGCACCCATCAAAACACGCGCGTTCTTTCATCCATCTTATCTGCTACGCTCACCGGGGCAGAAAAAAATTGCATGGCAAGACCTATTAGAAATAGATGCATTCCTAACGCAAGAAAATATAAAGCGCTAATAGACTAAACATAAGATTTTGCTATTTCACCAGAATAAAGCACTACTATTCTTCTAAGTTTTCTGGCTTTTTAAGTGTCAATTTAGGAGGAAGAA
>CAYGTX010000031.1:0-2206 GCA_964352935.1 uncultured Rickettsiales bacterium
GTTTTAAAGTCATCCATAGCATAGGAAACAACGCGCCATCACGCCAGTTTCTTTTGATATGTAATAATGCTGTAACATTGATTTGCTATGATGAAAAGGTGAAAGAAAGGAAAGATTGTATAAAAAACACACAAAAGAAACGTTGAAAGGATTAATTTTAGGATTAAATAGTAAGGAAAAATGGCGAATATTTTAACAGCAGAAGCAGCACGACATGTTCGCTCATTAGAGGCGGGGCTTGCAAGGCATTTAAGTGGTCAATCAGTAAATGGTGGCTATCAAAGTAATAAAATTTCATCAGAAATTGTTGAAGCTAACGGTGGTCAGCCAGAAAAGATTAAGTTTAAATTTACACTTACTACAGGTGTTGTGGGTACTGCAACTGCCAAGGAAACAGCTGACTTAAAGCTATTTCTTGTAAAATTCGTAAATTTCTTAAAGAGCAAGGGCGTAGATGGCTTAGATGGCTTTGATATAGGCGCTAGTTCAAAGGAAGGCGCTGTAGCAAATTTTATGTCATATTTATCAAGTGATGAAATTACGGTGACTATTCCTTCAGCCGCTTTGGATATTCAGCAGGGTGAGCAACGAACCTTAATACAACAGTTTACGTCTCACCTACAAACAAGCCAAGATTGTCAGAAACTAAGAGATGAAGGTATAGTTGTCCCTGATTTAAACAGAGTTCAGCAAACAGCGAATGCTGCATTAAATGCAGAGCAACTAACGGCCGCCATTAAAGCTGCATTAGGTGAAACTGGTGAAACTGGTACATTGATGGCTAAGCTTCAAGCAATCTTTGAGAAGTCAGCATTCCAAGAAGGTGAGTTAGAAACGGCAAGGACGGCACTTAGAGCTGAACTTACAACGCTTAGTACGGCCTTTACGCAACCTAATCAAAATTTAGCTGGCGTTATAACAGCCTTTAATACTCAGTCTGAAGCATTAAAAGCGGCTATCGAGGGCATGAAATCTTCTTCTAACGTCACGTTAGATACAGCAGCATTTGAAGTGCAGGTGAAAGCACAAGCTTCAGCCATTCAGAAACTAATTAATGCGCTGGGTACGCAGCCTCAGGCGTTGCCAACAAAAGCTGGTAAGCCAGTCGTTAATCCTGAACAAAAAGAAACAGATAAAACAAAACCAATGCGAGATGTACTCTTAAAGCAATTAACTGTGCTTAAGAAAATGGAAGGTAAATTAAACGATCCTAAAGCATTAAAAGCTGAACTTGAAAAAGGTGCCTTAGAAGAGATGCTTAAATCTATGAAAGAACCCCCCGCCCCTAATGAGCATCCTAAACCAAATAATAAAAAACAACTTGAACAACTTATAGAAAAATTAAACGAAGCTGTTCAAAAGAACGGTAGTGAAAAAGATAAAAAAGACGTTGCAGAAATTCAGGTGATGCTGAAGGCAATGCTGGAGATTAATGATGATCAGAAGCTGGCTAAAGCATTAAACGCTGCATATGGAATAAAAGTGGAAGAAACCAAAGGTCCTGAATCACTGAACGAAAGAAAAGGTGGCTGGGCTGAAAAATTTAGACCATCTCAAAAAGTGGCTGGAAATATGAATATCAATGTTAATTCAACTGACTCAGAAGTGGGTGATGGTTCAGCTGGTAATCAAGCTAAAAATGATGCGCACACATCAGAGAGCGTTGTGGGCAAGAAAGTTGACCATCAACATGATGTGACTAACCAACAAATTAAAGCAGATCAGGCCGCCATTGCTGCAAGAGTGAAAGCTGATGCTGCTGAGAAACTAGCGGCAGCAATAAGTAGAGAAAATAGTGCAAAAGAAGGCCTTGATAAAGCGAAAAAAAATCAAGTTAGGTATCAAAGTGGTGTTGATAAAGGCAAGGTGGGTCTGGTTGGTGTAATAGCCGGTGTCGTAACCTTTATGGCAATGGTGTTTGTGAACCCTGTTGCAGCGGCTGCACTTGCAGCGGTGGCGTTTGTCTCTGTAGTAGGCGGTGCGGTGGCACTTCATGGTGAAGCACGTGATAGTGCGAATCTAAAATTTAAATCAGCGCAAAAAGAACTTTCAGAAGCTACATCTGAGAAGGGTGAGGCTGAAAACGCAGCCAAAGGTAGCCAAAAAGATAAAACTATTACGCATAAATTTGATGCCAGCCGATAAAAAGAAAGAAACACAGCAGCAAAAGAAGCTGGAAAAGGGGTAGCTAAAGAGGGTGAAGACG
>CAYGTX010000031.1:2216-4823 GCA_964352935.1 uncultured Rickettsiales bacterium
TTGTTTTGTTCTTTGTGGTTTTGGCTTTTGTTGCCGTTTTCTTGAGTGTCTTTTTAGCAGCAGTTTTTTTAACAGGTGCTTTAGAGGCTTTTTTTGTTGCCTTAGCTTTCTTCGGCGCTTTGCTCTTAGTCTCCCACAACTCTCTACCACCATGATTTTCCAAATAGTTAGATAGAGCCGCAATAATTGCGCGGTCTTTTTCGTGGTTGGTGCTTTTGGTAAGGTTTTCCATTGCCGCATCAATGGTGAGGCGCTCGCGGTATGCGCGCGGGCTTAACATACTCACAAACATATTGGCAATATGAATGATACGAGATGTTGTGAGTGGAGATTTAACCGGTTGATTGGTTCTTAACCCATGTGCTTGATGGATTGATTCAGCAATAGGACCATCAAATTGAATGTTTTCTAATAAGGTTGCACCTTGATTGAGTGCATTGTCGATAATATCATTTTCTTTTTTGGTGAGCTTACCTGTTTTGGTCAGTGTATCGAGTGGTACAAAAATCTTGCCAATATTCATCAGCATACCTGCTGTTTCTACGGTGTCGAGCGATGCAAAATCAAGCTCCATCTCTGCAGCGACTGCACGTGCAAGCTGAGAGACGCGTGTGGAGTGGTTAGCGGTAAACTGATCTCTGGTATCCACCACATTAATTAAGGTTTCAACCAAGTTGTTTAAAATGCCTGCAAAACGCTCTTTTTCAAGCATTGGGGTGGTGATGTCTTGCTCTAAAATCAGTACACCACGTAATGTAGTGCCAGGAATATTTTCTAAAGGAATATGCCTTGATTGAATAATAATTTCATTGCCAGCATGGATGAGTCGCTGCACATGAGAAGTCACGCGTTTTTCAAGCAATGCGCTACTGTTAAGCTGTGTGTAGATAAGGTTTTGGTCTTTACCAATTAAAGCTGCTAAAGGCTTATTAAGTGCATCTTTGGGGCTAGTTAAACCTGCTTGTCTGGCGGCTTCGATATTTGCAAATTGACAGTTTCCTTCTTCATCCACAATATAGAGCGCTTCTGGCTTATGGTCTGATAGCAGGCTGAGTAAATTGCGTTGTGCCGCCACTTCTTCTGCGAGCTTCTTGTAGCGTTCAGCATTATTATTGGCGCGGATGGAAAGCCCATAGTGCCACACAGCTAAGAAGAATGCGGTTAAAAATGCAAGAATCGTGAAGCCGATGATGTAAATAAGTTGTGCATTTTTGTCACTATTGGCTAAGGCTTCATCACGATTGATTTTATGGACAAGATACCATGGGGCAATATCAATTTTACGACCAGTCACCAGCACTTTATCAAAGCGGTAATCATGCTTGATAGCAAATTGACCGGGGTTGTTGGCGGCAAAAACACTGGCGATGTTCTGGTTGCTTGCATCAATCAACTTTGAGATAGCAGGCGTGCCATCGGCTAAAGGTGAAATGTAAAATAATGTGTTGCTGGTGCGGTCTAAACTTACCAGCATAGTTTCAAGCGATTTTTCAGATGAAAGCGGTGTTTTCAACAATGAGAATAATGATGTGCCCACTGGTTTTGTACCAATAACTAAACCAATCTGATTTTCAGGTGATGGATCAGACTGAATAGCAAAAATAGGTGCCGCGAATGCAATAGAAGGCGTGCCTTCGCTATTTTCAAAAATATCAGATATCGCTTTCGCGCCAGGTACAATACGACTGGCAAAGGATGCCAACTCGTCTTTAATCATCGGCATAGATGATGTTTGTACAATGGGCTCACGCTTCTGATTTAGCAGCGCAATACCTGCATCACGACCAAACTTAACATTGGCTTTTACGCCTGCTTTCTCATCCATGATATCAAAGCCTGAGCGTTGTGCAGTGATAGTAATTAGATTTCTTAGATACACCATTTGGTATGAGTCATCGTCGATGGCTTTATTGCGAGAAGAGCGTTTTTGTGCGTTCATCATTTCTGTCATATAAAGACGAAGCGAGGTGTTATCCGCCAGTGCCTCCAGCTCATTAAACTGCACTTCAAGCCACCGATTAATTGTATCGGCACGATTTTCTGCATCACGGCTAAGCAGCATCTGCCATTTATGCATTTCACGTTCTTGGCTTTGATCGGCCAAGCGAACAACAATACGAACACCCATCGCAAGTGCAATGAGTGCAATCAGAACCATTAGCGCTGATCTGAAGTAAGGGCTTCTTTTAATTTGAGAAAAATCTTTCATGGTGGTACTATAATGGTGCTTAAGTTATTATGTCCAGTGGTTCACGTAAAGAATGATAAAATTTATTCATCTATTGTTCTTTTTTTGCATCATACTAGGAATGATTCAGCCTGTATATGCTGATTCTGGCCTTTTTGGAACAAAAGAAGTAAAATCGAACGATCTCAGCATCTTCCCTAAATGGACGGGGATGATTAAACGCATGCATTCGGATAATGTAGTAGATGAACGTCAATGTGCGGCAGAAACCTCTTATTGCTATTATCGAAAATGGAAAGCATTTATCGCTTCAATCAAGCCACTACCTCGTCTTGAACAATTAAGGCGTGTTCAGGATTATGCGAATGAGGTGCGCTACATTGTTGATCCCATCAACTGGCAAGTGCCTGATTATTGGG
>CAYGTX010000031.1:4833-5491 GCA_964352935.1 uncultured Rickettsiales bacterium
TGGGCAACGCCTCGCCAGTTCTTTATGAAAGATGGCGATTGTGAAGATTACGCCATTATTAAATTTATGACGTTGCGCGAACTGGGTTTTTCAAACCAGAATATGCGCATCGTGGTGTTAAATGATGAAAACCTTAAGGCACTACACGCAGTGCTAACAGTGAAGATAGGCAGTACCACTTATATGCTGGATAATCAAATTGATGAAGTAGTGCCAGAGTCGCGCATACATCATTACCGCCCCATCTATTCTATCAATGAAACCAGCTGGTGGCGTCATATCTAGCAGAGCTATACTTTAAGATGTATGAAGGAAACGTTGTTCTGTGCCCTCAAGCACAAGGCAGGTGAGTTTGCCTGAAGCATACGCACCCGTATCAATCCCTATGCGTGCTTTTTCAATAAATGGTTCTGAAAAAATGGTATGACCAAACACGACAGTATAAGGAAAATTTTGGCGTGAAAAAATGAATGGTTCACGAATCGTCATCATATCTTCAGCTGTTTGTGCTTCAAGTTCTTTGTTAGGTCTAAGTCCCGCATGCACAAATACATAATCACCTTCTTGATGGTAAAGCTTTAAGGATTCGTAAAACTGCTTATGGGCTTCGGGTATGTGCGTGGGGAGTAATTTTGCGATTTCAGTGGGAGTGGGGGGG
>CAYGTX010000031.1:5501-6733 GCA_964352935.1 uncultured Rickettsiales bacterium
CGTCCCGCTCAATTCAGCCATTGCCGAGGGAGTGCGGCGCTGCCCTTTTTCGTTATGGAGTCTGACGTCGTAGCTTCTTAAGGTGGCATCGCCGCCCCACAATAGCCATGCGGCAGAATCCTCAGGTGTTTCAAGAAAGCGTAGCAATGCATCTTCGTGATTACCTTTCAAGAAAATATGCTCAAACCCCTCTAACGGTGAAGTTAGTAATGTTTCGATGACTTGCTTTGACTCAAGACCGCGATCAATATAATCGCCGACATAGAGAATCACTTTACGAGAAGCCTTACTTTGTTTGCTATCTTCAATAATTTGTTTTTGGAGTTGGATAAGAAGGTCGTGTCGTCCATGAATATCACCCACCGCATAGATAAGTGTATTATCAGGAGCGTGAGCCGTTATTTCAGGCTCTTTAGTAAATAGTGATTTGAGCCATTCTATCATAAATTAACAGTACCTATTGTGTATAATATTCCTTGTAGCGCCCATAATAATAGCCTTTGTCATTATAGCCAAAACGTGCGTGTTTTTCAAGATTCACTCGGTTTAGCACTGTGCCTGCAATGGGAATATTGCAGTTCTTAATGAGCTTGATTGCAGCATTTACAAGAGGTTTTGGTGTTTTGTCCCAACGTACCATAAAGATGGCAGCGTCAACTTTGTCTGAAAGCACCAATGCATCTGAAACCGCCATCACAGGAGGTGTATCAAGAATTATCATATCGTATTTTTGTGAAGCTTTTTTTAAGAAATCAGTCATTTTCTTTGAAGCGAGCAAATCTTGTGAATGGACTGTATTGGGCTTTGAGGTTACAAAGTGTAAACCAGAGCGTTTATCAAGACGAATCACTTGCTTTTCCGTGGCATCGCCCGCTAGAAGCTCGCTTAAACCATTTTCAACACTCTTAATGCCAAGTGTCTTAGCAAGGGCTGGACGCTTTAAGTCGCAGTCAATAATCAATATCTTTGAACCAGATTTTGCAAGAATGGTGGCTAAAGAAACACTAAAGGATGACTTTCCTTCTTGAGGCACCGTCGATGTCACCATCACTACTTTTGGTGGATTATCAGGATTAGAGAAATGTAAAGCCGTCGCAACCGAGCGCAAAGACTCCGCAAAAATCGATGAAAGCTTAGTGCTGGCATATTCAATGATATTTGTTTTAGCGGGCAGTTCAGGAAGCAGGCCAGATGCGGGTGGTGTGGTGTGTTTGTCTTAGTCGGGGCTGGTT
>CAYGTX010000031.1:6743-12063 GCA_964352935.1 uncultured Rickettsiales bacterium
GTTCAGGAATCATGCCAATAGCAGGTGTATTGGTTAGTTTTTCTAGCTCGTCTGTGGTTTTAAAGGCATTGTCTAGTTTCTCTAAGATAAACGCTAATACAAGCCCAAAACCAGCACCTAGTACTAAAGAGGCTAGCAATGTTAGAAATTTTCGCGGTGATGATGGCTTCACAGGGACTTGCGCTTGCGAGATGATTTGGGCATCCGCTTGCTCTAAGTCTTGGTTTTGTGAGGTTTCTTTGAAGCGATTAAGAAAGGACTCATAGAGCATTTTGTTGGCATTACGCTCACGCATTAACTGTGCTAGTTGCACTGAACTTTTATTAGATGATCCCGCTTTTTCTTCAAGTTGACGCAAGCTCTTTTCTAATTCAACTTCACGCGTTCGCGCGACATTTAGGTTGTTGCTTAAACCTTGCTGAATTTTAGTAATTTCGCTTTGTATTTTGCTCCGTAAATCTCTAAGCTCCGCATTCACATTTACCATTTTAGGGTGGCGTGAACCATAGCGGTTGCTTAAATCAGATTGTTTGCGCAATACCTCTGCTTCTTGTTCTTTCAATCGCTGAATAAGCTGCGAGTTCAATACTTCGCCACTGCTTTGAATGGCATTTCTAGCACCTTTTAAGCGAGCTTCAGCTTGAGCACGTTCAGTACGCGCTAAAATAAGCTGAGTGTTTAGCTCAGAAAGCTGTTGATCGGTGAGTGTTATGCCTGCACTGCTTTCTAGCAAATTATGTTTTTCGCGGTAGGCTTCAACGGCCAGTTCTGATTGACGAAGGTTTTTTTCTAAATCGCCTAGCTTACCATTAAGCCAATCATTAGCGCGTTGTGTTTCAGCAAATTTAGAATTGAGCTGTTGGAGTAAGTATTGTTCAGCATAGGCATTAACGATTAACGCTGCTTTTTCTGCTGATTCACTAGTGAAATCTACTTGTATTGTATAAGAGCGAGGTTTACGTGCAACAGACAGAGATCTTAATATGTTACCCGCTGTTTCTTGTATTCGCAATGGATACGAAGTTTCAATTTCTCCTTCATTTTCGGTTAAAAACCACCTTCTTAGCGGATTTTCTTGAGTACCAAATTCGCTATCATTAATAAGATCAAGTTCGATAACCACTTGTCTGGCTAAGTCGTGCGAGTTAAGAATGTCCAATTCACTTTGAATAGCAGCTTCATCACCAGCAATACCAGAAACAACGGATTCAATATTGACAACATTACTGTTGGCGCTCGTAATACGAAGTAGGGTGCTGCTGGTATATTTTGCAGTCGCCAGAAGCAAATAGATAATCGCAATTATAAGAAATGCGAGTGTAACACCAATGATTGTATAACGCCTGCGTAAGAGAATATTAAAAATCTCACGTAGGTTAATATCGTATGACATTGTATCGTTTGTTAAGTCAGTGATGTGGTTTGAATTGCTCATGATAGGGCGAAATCCTTTTTATCAGCTAGTTCTAATGTTAAAAGAATCGTTCAGTAACACGGAGTGAGTCCCCTGGGAAAACAGCTGTGTCTTCTTCTGCTTCAAGCTCTTCTTTATTGTCTCCCTTGCCACGAGTGATAATGACACGATCTGTGCGGGCTCTATGTGTAAAACCACCAGCCAGTGCTACGGCGTTGATAACAGTTAGACCGTTAACGTAAGGATAGCTTCCTGGTTCATTCACTTCGCCTAAGATAAAAAACGGACGGAAATTCATCACTTCAATACTAACACGAGGGCTTACAAGGTAGCCATCCGCAAGCAGTTTTTCTACGTTTTTCTCTAAGGCGCGCACATCAATGCCCGCAGCTTTTTGATTGCCAATTAAAGGCAATGCGACAGAGCCAGTGCCATCAATATCAAACTCACCAGAAAGATCTTCCTCACCAAAAACGGTAACGCGCAAACGGTCACCTGTCCCAAGTTTATAGACTTCGTCAATATGTTCTGCTGCAGTGTTGTTTTGCGCTAAAGCAGGCGTTGAAATGGTGGATGTAGAGATGATTGCTACAAGTATTAAGAAAGAAAGGAGAGGTAGCAAAGAGAATAGACGTTGCATAAAAGTGATTTCCTCAAGTGAATGGTTAATGGAAACTTTAAAGTCTCACCTTCTTTATGCCCAATTACTTGTGAGTTCTTTCATTAATTAAGATACCGCCACATGAAATATTTCATTCATTGGCGGTATCGATATCAATTTATTTAGAATTTTACTGCTAGTCCAGCCATTACACGATTTTGGGTGTAATCTTGGTTAACAATATTTGAATCACGATCCAAGAACTCGTATCTCAAATCAAAGTTTGAGTAACGGTTGATGAGATATTTCACATCAGCACCAGCAGTATACCAATTATCTTCACGCGTGATGTTTATGCCTTCATATTCATGGAATGAATAGTTAAAGTCTGCACCTATAAGTAAGCTGCGAAGTAACTCATGTTCAACGGCAATCCCAGCGGTAGAATTGACATAAGCAGATGCACCGTTTTGGACAGTCTCTTCAATGGTGCGGTCAGCATTTAAACGAACCGAGGTTAACTGGCTTGGGTTCCATAAGATGCTAGCACCGAAAGTGAAGTCATCTACATCTGAAAGGGTAGGATCATCATAGTTTTGCTCCATGTAACCAACACTCACTTCACCACGAGTTTTGCCACCTAGATCAAGAGCAAGACCAGTTACAACTTCGTAACCATCAGAATCACGGTTGTTACCGTTATTGATGGCATCATCATAGTCGATTTTGTTGACATTACCTTGAACGAATGCTTCGTAATCAGGAAGAATTTCATAACCAACGCGAAGACCAGTTTTGGCTTTATAACGATCACGGTCATCATTATCGTTGATACCACCAGCATTGGTGATGTCATCTTCATAATCAAACTCGGTATAATCGGCATCGGCGGTGAATGAGAAACGACGAAGTCCGCGATATGCACTGATATTAGCGTTGTTTTGTACATACTCAGTCGGTTCTGTAATACTGCCAGTAGCGTTTGGATCGCCTCTGTCTTCATGCAATAATGCGTGTGAAGCGCCACCGAAAATATAAGTTTCACGAAGTACGTCTAAACGTCCATTTGTGCCAACAGTATAGTCTGTTCTATCTTCACCATTATTATCTGAGTAAAAAATAGCATCTGAATTTGCATAAGCAGATAATGAGTGACGTGACCAGTCCGATTCAATGGTTAAGCTTGGCTTCACATGGGTGATAAAATCATCTTGCTCATTCGTTTCGGTAGCAAAAATATTATCATTATATTCTTCTTCAACTTTAAGAGTAGGAAGAATGCGAAATGCACCAGCAGGCAGGCCTTTAGCATCATAATCTGAACGCTGACGTTCAAACACACTTTGGTTGTCGGTTGCATCTTGTGCGATTGCAGTAGTGCTTGCGAACGCCACAGCGCATACAGAAACACTTGTTAAAATTGAACGTATCGTTCCCATTTTGAAAATCCTTTTTCAGTCTATAAATTCAGTCTATAAATTAGTTATATGTTTTAGTAATGTTTTATGTAGCGCTTGCACCGTCGGTTTGTTGAGGTAGTTCTTGAGGAACCTCTCTTGGAGGGGTAGCAGCTACAAATATACGCTGCTGAATAAAGAAAGGAAGGTTGATATTTGGAGTTAGGTTAGCGTTATTTCCACCAGCAGCAGGCGCTATATTTGCAGCCGCTTGCGCGAGGATGGCATTACCAGCTGCGTTATCAGGAAGTGCATAGCCAATTGTAGTGATTGCTGCAGTTGCTTGGCCTGGTGCCTTTGCTTGAATTTGGGCCATCAATGCAGGCGCTGCTGCTTGGTTTTTGCTTACTACAAAAGCAACTATACGATCAGTTGCAAAAGGGTCAGCTGCAATGGCATCAGCTGCAAGTGATGCGGCTAAGTCCGTGTTGCCATCACGTAAAGCGGTTTCAATTTTATATAGTGAGATTTCAGTATTTGATATATCAGGATTGTCTGCTCTAAAATCAGCTTCTAAGTTATTACCAATACCAAAGGGCATTTGTTGCGCATTAGCAGAAGTAAAGCTAGCTGCTGCAAAAACGATGGCAGTAAATGTCAAAAATGTTTTCATGTTCTATGTATCTCATATTAAGGGGGTAAAATTATTTCGGGCGATTATAATTAAATATACAAAAAACGCAACAGCAATTTTTACGCTGCTGCGCTTATGCTGTAAGATGTTGAATATTAGTCTTATTTTTTGTTATGCGGCTCTTTCACGCTCTATAGCACGCCAGCCAATATCACGGCGACAAAACCCTTCTGGCCAATCAATTGCATCAACGGCTTTATAGGCGGCGGCTTGTGCTTCAACTACGTTTTTTCCAAGTGCGGTGATACCTAATACGCGCCCGCCTGTGGCTGTGTATGTGCCTGCTTGATCTTTAGTAGTGCCTGCATGAAAAACGAGAGTGTTGTTGAGTGCGGATGCTGCCTCTAGCCCTTTAATCTCGGTATTTTTTTTGTAAGCACCGGGGTAACCCACCGCTGCCATCACCACACAAAGTGCGGCTTCAGACTTCATGCGCACGTGCTTGCCAGCAAGTTCACCTTTGGCAGAGGCGAGCAGTAGCTCGACCAAATCGGAATCTAAGCGTGCCATTAAGCACTGTGTTTCTGGGTCACCAAAGCGCACGTTGATTTCGAGCAATAAAGGTGTGCCATCAACTACCATAATACCTGCAAATAAAACGCCTTGGTACGGGATGCCATCTTGCTTCATGCCATCAATGGCTGGTTTGATGATGGTATCAAAAATTTCTTTATCAAGCGCATCGGTCATTACGGGTGCTGGGGAATAAGTGCCCATGCCGCCTGTGTTTAATCCTGTGTCGCCTTCGCCCACTCGCTTATGGTCTTGTGCTGAGCCAAAAGGCAGCACAGTTTCGCCATCTGAGAGTGCAAATACGCTGATTTCTTCACCATCTAAAAATTCTTCAATCACCACAAGATTACCTGCATCGCCAAAGGCATTGTCTACTAGCATATCATCAATGGCTTTTTCGGCTTCTGCTAGAGTTTCTGCAATAATCACACCTTTACCAGCAGCTAAACCATCGGCTTTGACTACGATGGGAGTCTTCATCGTTGCAGCATAACGCTTTGCTTCTTCAGCGTGGGTGAACGAGCCATAAGCTGCGGTTGGAATGTTATATTTATCGCAAAGTTTTTTGGTAAATTCTTTCGAACCTTCAAGCTGAGAAGCAGCTTTGCTGGTGCCAAAAACAGGAATGTTTGCGTCGCGCAATGTGTCTGCCAAGCCATCTACAAGTGGAGCTTCGGGGCCAATGACGACAAGTCCAATCT
>CAYGTX010000032.1:0-12028 GCA_964352935.1 uncultured Rickettsiales bacterium
CCATTAGACGTGCTGGAAGTATAATCAGTAACTCTTGAAGGTTGCATTTGCATAGAAGACTGTGCTGTATAAGAAGAATAATATACATTTTTTGAAGGTGTCACCTTTGGAATTTGCTCATCTTCTTCAGTATCATCTTGTTCTTGAGATGATAACATCACAGCACTTGCTTTTGTTAAAGCACCTAATATTTCATCATTAGGCTCCTGATTATTGGTGGTTTCGTCAGAAAGACTCTGTTTAGCATCACTACTTAAAGTTAAATCTGCATCTTTTGATACATCTGATGTTTTATTGTGCTCCGATGCAACATCTTTCCAAGCTTGATGCATTTGCTTTAAGCTTGAGATTATCTGGTCACACAATGCTTCATCATCATTACTTTGTAATGTTAATAACTGGAAATCAATCATTCCATAATAATCATCTAAGGCTCGCGCTACATCAGGAGACTTATCAAAATCAAGGCACTCTCTGAGCCCTACAATAATACTACTTACACGGTTTACTTCGTTAAAACGTAGTTCAAAGTTTTTATTTTGAATCGCTTCTTTAGCTTGATACATAAATTTGACACAGCCTTCATACAAAGCTGGGATTTGGTTAGCACCTGTGTGTGCATCACCTGCTAATTTATAAGCATTATATTGTTGAGTCGACATAATAAACTACCTGTTTTAGTTATGGTTAACCTGCAGAATTCGCATCACGCTGCGCTTCAAGGAACGTCAATATATTGTTAAATCTTGATATTGCAGCTTCAAGACCGGCAAATCTTTCCAGCAGCCTGTCTCTTTCTTCGTCAATTTCTGTAGTTAAATCAGTTTGATCATCTTCCAAATCATCAACTTCAGACAACAAATCATTTAATGTAATATCGATAGATCCAGTACCTACTTCTAATACAGAATTTAATACATTAAATATTTGGTCAGCAGTTCCTTGTGAAAGTGACACGGTAATAACATCTACACCATCACCTGTATAAACCAACTCTAACCCTTCAAGCGATGTACCATCAGCACCAACAATCAGACCAGTACTAGATACATCAGCATTAAACAAAAACTCATCAGTACTAGCATCTAACACCCTAACTTGATCACCAACATCTCTACTCACATCAATATCAAGCTTAAAGTTTGTTAGTGTAATATCGTTACTTGTTCTGAAAACATTTAGATCAGTTGAATCACTCAAAAAGTCAAATTCAAATAAACGCCTGACTTCATCAAAGTCTGAAGTAAATGCATTTTCAAGTAAATCAAAATCTACCTCAAATATATTTGCTACTGGCGGTGTTTCGTCATCGCCTGCAAAATCCGTAAAGCTAATGCCTATATTAAATAATGTTTGAGTTGCATTATCAGGCAACCCCTCAACAATGCTTGTAAGTTTATTACTAATAGCCTGCATAGTTTCTCTTAAAACAGATTCATCACCAAGCACTGCTGTTTCTACTAACTGGCCGCTTTCATCTCTTTCTGTTTGAATTGCAACAAATGTTTTGAGATCATTATACGCATTTAAGAAATCTACAATTGCGTTTTGTGCAATCGTCTCATTTGGCACAATCTCAAGTGTTGACTCAACACCACCACTATTTTGAAGTAGCGAAATTGTAACATCATCAATTAAATCATCAATTACATTGCTTGAGCGCGTGATAGACAGCCCATCAAAAGTAAATGTTGCATCTTCTGCCGCTTGTGTTTCAGTAAAAGCAACTGAATCATTGCCAAACTGGATAAAACCACCTGAAAACTCAGAAATATCATTATCTAAACCTGTTTGAGTTGCCTTCAACTGAAGTGAAAAGTTTCCTGATGACACTTCAATAATTTCTGCGCTTATACCAGATGACGACGAAACAGAATTAATCTTTGAACGAATACTTGTTAAGCTCTCGCCCTCGTTAATGGTTATTTCAACACCACCAAGTTCAAAAGTACCAGGGCGGAATGGCTCAACATCTTCTTGTGCAACTGCTACCGTATTATCATCTAAAAAAGTTTGAATATTAGTGGCAAGCGTATCTGCTTCAGTTGAGTTGTTGATTGTTAAATCACTAGCACCTGTAGTAAATTGGAAAGTCACATCACGTTGTGCCCCCGTCCCAGTTTGCGAATCTTTAGTGAATGTAATCACTGTTCCTGCAGCAATACGATTGCCAAAACCATTATCACCCAAGCCATCACCATTTCCGCTTATATCAGCATCAATACTACCATTTAATAAAGTTACATCGTTTGATGTATAAGTTTCTCCACCAATAGTAACTGAAAAACTTACAGTGTTTGACGTAAAACTACCATCTCCACCATCAGAACCAGTGTTATATGTTGCTGAAAGTGCAGAGAAAGCTCCTGTGAGTGTAGATGTAGCAACTGTATTTGCATCACTCACTAAAGTATCATTTGTGCCATCCGTACCATTTGTATTCACAAATCCACTAGCAGCAGCATTGGTGGCAGCCAAATTTCCAATTGCAACCGTTTGCGTTGTGTCTGCCGCACCGGTAGAGAAATTAGCTTGAATTCGTAAATCAGTACTAGCAGTATCGTTATCACCAACAACATTACGTGTGACCGTAATTGTATCCCCTCCACTTACTTGGTAGGTATAATCCGCCACATCACCCGTAGTAAAACTATTAAGCCTGTTTACAATAACATTTAGCTTATCCTCAAGTGTTGCTGCGCCACTAATATCTAAATCATTACCGCCAACAGCGCCAAAGGTAATTTCTTCATTACCAAACTGAAGTGTATCCGTGGCGTCAAAAAGATTTTGAGATCCAAATACAACGCTTATTGTTGCAGCTGTTCCTGCTGTATCAACATCATTTGAAAATGTGATGGGTGTTGTAATATCAAGCGTGCTATTATCATTAACCAACGTAAGGCTAGCATTATAATTATTTGTAACATCCGAATCAGCAACAACTGCACCTGTTTTTGTAGTAAAGCCATCTTTACGAAGAATCTGTGCTCTGGCTAAATCTACATCAGCAATAGTGAACTCACCAACATTTGCACCCGGCTCTGCTGTTGCGCTTATGTATGTAGCACTATCAGCTGCACTTATATTTATATCTCTGTATGAAAAGAAATTGTTAGATTCTCTATTAATTCCAGGAGGGTTCCTTAGGCCTTCAGATGCACTTTTGAATGCTTCTAATGTGGTTCTAAATTCAGCTAGTAAGCTTACTTTTTCATTTGTAGTTTCAATACTATCAGCAATGCCATCTAGATTACTCTGCCTAGTACTAAGTATACCATCAATAAGTGCTTGTGTATCTACACCAGTTGCAAGACCGTTGGCAGTGGTTCTGCCATTTTGAGTGCCGATATTTCCTAGTTGAATTTGAGCCATAATTTCTATTTCCCTTAAATATTATTCCAGAAGTTATGTTATTGGGAATAATATTTAAAGAAAATCCTCTTTATATTTTAAGTAAAAATCAGGGGCGAGAAACCCCGCCCCTGAAATTCTGACCAGCCTATCTAAGTAACTGTAATAGGTTCTGGATTCTTTGGTTTAACTGAGCCAGTACTGATACTGCCGCATCCTGACGAACTCTTTGCTCTGCGAATGTAGTAGATTCTGCAGAGAAGTCGGTATCTAACAGGTTTGAACGAGCAGCATCCGCGTTTTGAATACTGGTTAAGTTGTTCTCAATTGCTGAGTCGAATCGAGTAATGGTCGCCTTTACGTCAGAAATTAGTGCGACGTTAGCATTAATAGCATTATCCAAAACTGATGATGCTGTTTGTGCATTTGCAAGCGTTGTAATATCAAGTGATTGAGTGATATTATCACTATCTAAGTATAGTGCAGAAGATTTTGCACTTCCCAACGATACACCAATAGAGTCAGTCGCTGATGCACCTACTTGGAACGATAGTGAATCATTCGCTGCCACACCAAACAATGTGTTAAAGGCGTCTTCAAATGCAACTTCACCTTCATCACCAAGCACATCAAATGTATCCGCATTGACGTTAGTTAGATCAATACGAATTTGACGTGCATCAGTTGTGTCAGCTGTAGTTAACACGATTGTACCAGAATCTAATGTAAGTGTACCAGTTGCAGTAGAATAACCAGCAGCACCACCACCTACAGTGATGAAACCACTACCATCGGCAGGTTCTGATGATTGTGTTAAGTTTGCAGTATAGGTTACACCATCTAATGTTGTAGTAAGTACGCCAGTGTCTTTATTGAAGTCAAAAGAACCAACGCTACCTATTGAACCAGCATCATCGTTACCAAAACCATCGGTACGGAAGACAATGTCACCCTTAACATCGTTAGCAACATCATAACCTTGAATACCATTCAAGAAGGTGCTGAGTGAGTTCACTAAAGTGTCATCGGTTGTACTAACAACTTCAAGGTTCGGGTTACGATCTTGAGTGAATTTAGCACCAACTAGTTGGGTTTCAAATCCATCAGCGATAGTATTGATAGAGTCTTGTAAAGTAGCAAGACCAGTACCAGCAACACTCACATCAGCAGCACCAACTACTAAGTTAAATGTATTGTCTGTTAGGACACCGTTGGTATCGACCGGACCATTTCGATCTTCAAACGTAATCACTTGATCGGCTTGAAGTATATAACCACCTCCAGCTCCATTATCTAACAAATAAACTGGCTGCGATGTATAGGTTGTACCATTTACTTCAGCAGTAAATGTTGCAGAGAACACTTCATCACCAGCGGCAGAAATGGTTGCAGAAATATTAGAAACACCACCTAATAAGTCTTCATTAAAAGTGCCAGTATTAGCTCTAAGTTCACCTTGATTTATTGATGCGTTAAGGTTAAAAACGCGGTCAACACCAATGATGTCAGCACCAGCACTACCTATTTCTACTACTAAGTTTGAACCAGTACCGTTAAATGTAAGCGCATCTGATCCCGTGCCATTATTAGCAGCAGTCACAGTTACAGATCCGTTTAAGTTATCAACAAACACAAAGTTGCGCACTGAGTCATCATTTGCAAGCTGATAAGCACGCACAGCATCCACAAATGCTGTAGCAGTTGCAGCATCATCACTCGCTGTTGCCGTAAAGTTAATTGTGTTACCATCTATTACTACTGTCGATGCGTTAGAACTCGCACCTTGAGTAAAGTTAAGAACGGTAGATGTTGCTGAAGTACCTACAGAAGCACTTGCTGTAAATGTAGCAGCTGAAGCACTGGCAACTAAATCACCAGAGGCTATAACACCACCCAGTGCAAAATCAGAAGTAGCAAGTAAGGTGTTATTTTCAATGGTTTCACCACTTACTGAATTAAGCGCTGCTTGACCAGAAATAGATCCATCAATAAGTGATTTACCGTTAAAGTTTGTATTGTCCGCAATACGGTCAATCTCAGCTGTGATCGCTTGGAATTCTTGGTTCAAGAATCCGCGTTCGTTAGAAGTCAAGGCATCACCCGCTGCTGTAGTAGCTAAACTTTTTTGCTGCCCAAGCAACTCACCAATCGTTTCCAAAGCACCCTGTGCAGTACTTAGAAGCGATTTAGCCTGACCCGCGTTAATTACTGTAGTACGAAGTGTTGCCACACGAGTACGAAGTACTGTACCCACTGACAAATCCGCTACGTTAGCGTTTAGTTTCTGGCCACTAGATAAGTTAGCAGCTGATTCACTAATGCCCGAAGAGGACTTTCTAATTTGCGCTTGCGTAAATTGCGCATCAATTGAAGTAATAGTAGTCATGATTATTCTCCTACTTGGATTGACATACTTAATTAAAGTTAAATAGTATAAGCAAAGGCGCCCATACTTAGGCTACTTGCCCTATGTTATTGATTGTTACGTATTTGTTACATGCTTGTCAACTAAAAAACAACTAGAAGAAAGAACTGTATCGTGCTGACACAACCTATTGTATAATTTAGTTCCAATAGATACATTTTGTAGTATTTTTTCAACTAATAATTATTTTCTATTTCCCCATCCACTCCTCTTCATACTCTTTAATCTCTTTTGAAAGTTCAATTGCAAGAGGCTCTAAATAAGCTTCATAATTTTTCCAACGCTGCCTTGATGTTTGATAAAGAGGCTGTCTTACTTGTGCAATACTTGCTGTTTTTACTTGCTTTTCGTTTTCATGGAAGTTCAAGCAATTTACCTCCCAGTCCAATTTACAAAACTCTAATAACTCTTTCGCCTTGATTTCAGGGTCGTTTAAAAGCTGTTCGTATGAATTTTCGTAAATATTGTCTTGTAAAATAGTCTTATAATATTTCATTTGATTGTGATAGACCCTGTATATTCTTGCTAGAGTAGGCAAATGGCACATATAAGAACGCATATCATTAAAGTTCTGAAATAGAATAGAAAGGCAAGTATCGAGCGGGTGTCTTGCACAATGAATAATCTTTACACCCTTAAACATTAATTTAATAATTGGTATATTGAGAAAATTTACAGGCATTTTATCAGTAATCATTTTCGCAGAAGATACATCATAGGATCGCTTTATTTCACTCAAATAATACTCCGCACAGGCCTGAACATCCTCATTACTTGCTTCGAGTAATGACATTGGAAAGCCAACATCATTACTTTCAGATACGTTTCTTTCATTGCGCCTATAATGTTTCGTAAGCTTATAATTAATAGCATTCGATAACAACTTTAACTCGCCACAACCCACTACCTTACTGTGGGACGAAACTATTTGCTCCACCAAAGTCGTACCTGATCTTGGCATGCCAACAATAAAAATAGGGCTTATTGGGCCTTCCAACGCATATGATTTTCGTTTTTCAAAAAAGTCTATGGTAAAATTTTCAACTGAATATTTATGCACATGCTCAAGAACCGCCGCATCTTGATTATCTGTACTGTTGCACTCTTTATGTTGGGCTGTTTTTTCTTTAAGACTTTCATACGAAAGTTTATTAGCTTTTTTTAAACTTACAAAAGCTTTTTTATACATCTTCAAGTAATCGTAGGCTTTTGCCAAAGAGTAATAAAGTGCACATTTATCTTTGTTAGTTAAATTATGATTTTCTAGTAAATCAATAATTTTTTCAATTTTAGGCCAATCAGTCTCTTTTACCTTTCTTGTGGCAAAATAGAAATTATAAATTGCAGGATAGTTTTCATCCTCATCTATCATTTTCTGAATATAATAATCAACTTTCTTCTGATCATTTAAAGACATCCAATAGCTTGCAAAACTTCTATATAACTCAATTCTATTCACTTCATTGCTGCAACTAGCTTCAAGCCTTTCTAAGTAACTTAAACATTTCTTAGGGTTCCCAAGTTCATATAAACAAAAAACTATCTTCTCAAGATAGTGAGTATTAAGAGGCTGCAAACGTAAGGCATTTTCATAACTAGCCAACGCATCACTAAATTCACCTCTTTTCACATGAACCATCGCCTTGTTTTTGTATACTTCATCTGACTGAACACCTAATGCTATCACTTTATTGTAGCAATCTAAGGCATCTATGTGCCACCCCTCTTCGGCATTAATCACTCCCAATAAGTTCCATGCTAAGGGCGTATCATCATTTAATTCTAACGCTTTGTTGATGAGCTCAATAGCTTTGTCATTATTTTTATGCTGTTCATATTGAATTGATGCCAAGTGGTAATAGGACATAGGGTAATTTGGTTCTATCTCTATCGCTTGATTAAAACATGCTTCAGCTTGCTTATAATGCCCCATAGTAAACAAGCTAAGTCCTATATATGTTATTGCTGACACATTTTTAGGGTTAACTTTAACCGCATTATTTGCAAACATCACAGCTGCATCATAGTTTCTGACACTGCAGGCAATCCCTGCCATACCACACAAAGCATCATCATCATTAGGGTTTTTTGCTAATTGAGCCTTATATATATCTTCTGCTGCTTTCAAGTCTGAAGCTTGCTCATACTGAGTTGCTTGCTTTAACCACTCTGGTTTATTATTTTCATTATTCATTTTATGTTGCGCCGTCTCATTTTTGTTTTCCATAATTCCCAATCGCTAATTCATTATTATTTTATTTATTGTAACTCACTCTGCCAATAATGCTTCATACTCTGCCACTTCATCTTTAAGAATTTCAATAGCTGGCGCTAGCTCTGCCTCGTAACGTTTCCATTTAAACTTCGCTGTTTTGTATATGCCCTGCCTCACTTGATACGCACTAGCGGTTCTTACAGCCGTTTTACTCTCTGTAAAATTCAAACATGCGCTTTCCCATTCTAAACCACAAAATGAAAGCATCTTTTTCGCCTCAGTTTCAGTGCTATCAACAAGTTTTTCATAGATAGAATGATGCATTTTATTAGGAAATATTTGTTCCCAGTCTTTCATTTGCTGGTGATAAAATTTATATTCATATGCTGCATGCTCAAGATTAAACGTCCATATATTACCCGTTATGTCAGCAAAACGCTGCATATAACAAGAAAGAACCACATCCAACGGATGGCGCCGACAATGAATTATCTTTGCATGCGGAAGCATCATGTGGATAAAACCAACATATTTATAATTATTTGGCAATTTATCAGTAACGAATTCTAATCCCTTAACTTGAGAACTAATCCCATTCACATAAATCTCGCCAGCTTCCTTAAATTTATTATCCTCAATGTTTGCCAGCTCTTGGATATCTAACTTCCTTGATAGAGGCGAGACATGATCAAACGCGTCAAAAATATATTTGGTTTCGCCTGCACCACCAACACGTGAATGACCATTTAGAATTTGGTCAGTTAACGTTGTACCAGAGCGAGGCATTCCCAAAATAAAGATTGGCACATCAGAAGAACAACCAACCTTTTCTGCTTTTTGTATAAAAGTTGGTGTAAATGTTTTTTTAACAGAACTTAAACGATTCTCATAAACTTCGAGATCCATCTTTTTCTTAGGGTAAATAACGTTATTACCTTTTGATAGATACTTAAATGCCTCTGAATAGTGCTTATCTTTGCTTAACATTTCTGCATAAGCGAAGTATAGAAATGATAATAGATGAAAATTATTACCTTTCTCTGCAGTTTCAATTGCATCCAATAACTGCTGCTTAAAAGGTTTAGCTGATTCTTTTTTATACACATTACTTCTTGCTAAAGTAAGATAGACCTCACCATTCGTCGGGTCATTTTTTAGAGACTTCTTAAGATAGCCTGCACCCTCTTCAAATTTGCCATCACTCATTAATGCTGTACCCAGATTCTTTAAAGCAAGTGAGTTGTCAGGGCTGATCTTCAATACATCTTTAAAATATTGAATAGCCTTTTTTACATTCCCCATCTCTGCATAGGTGCCACCAATTACATTTAAACAATTTATATGGTTCTTATTCTGCTTTAAAAAACGTTTGCTACACTTCAACGACTCACTAAAGCGCCCTAATTTTCGCAAAACAATGCCAAGATTAAAAATAGCTTGCATGTTATCTGGTTGGTCAACAAGCAACTCATTAAGCATCTTTTCTGCTTTTACATACTGTTCACACTCTGTGTAAATCATCGATAATGTATTTTTTATAACAGGCTTATGAATAGGGATGGCTAAGTTAAAAGCCTTAACAGCCAACAACTCTGCTTGCTTATAGTTCTTCTTATAATAGTAGATAAGTGCAAGATTATGCAGCGCATCAAGATGATTTTCATCAATTTTTAATATATGCGTATAAATTCTTTCAGCTTCACTTAAATTATTCTGTTGCATTGCAACAACGGCTTTCTGATGCAGTGCTAAAATTTGCTTTGATTGATCTTGAGTGCCGTCTAATGTGATACGCATCTTTTTTCCTATTCTAGACATCACGCCATTTGATTGAGCAGCCAATACTTGGTTGCTGTTTTTGTGAAACCACCCCCTTTTCTGCAACCTCACGCATCGCATTAAAAAGCTCACGGTCTCCACCTTCTTTATATTGCATGCCTGAGTCATCTAATCTGCCGCGATATTGAAGCTTAAGGTTTTTATCAAACCCAAAGAAATCTGGCGTACAAACTGCACCATAGGCTTTTGCGACTTCTTGTGTTTCATCGATAAGGTAAGGAAAAGTAAAGCCATAATGCTCTTTAAACTTGCGCATATTTTCAAATGAATCTTCTGGATATGCGTTAGCATCATTTGACATAATTGCTACCACACCAACTCCTCGCCCCTGCAACTCCCGCATATCTACCAACAACTTATCAGAAATAGCCTTCACAAAAGGGCAGTGATTGCAAATAAACATCACAACTAAACCTTTGTCACCCCTAACGTCACTAAGCTGATAATGTTTATGATCCGTGCCCATTAACTTAAAATCTTTTGCTAACCAGCCTGTGTCAACTTTTGGGGTATTTAACGCTACCATTTTTTCCTCTTAAAAATTCACCTATTAGTAAATACTAATCTTAAACGTCTTTCAAACTTAAAGTAAACACTATAATGGTAGCGATTTAGCAATCAAAGACGCCACTTCATTGGCGCAAGATGGTGCTAATGTCCAACCATACATCCCCTGCCCACTATTAATAAATAGGTTGTTGTATTTCGTGTAAGAAACAATCGGTAAACTATTAGGCGTACATGGGCGCTGCCCTAAGCGAATATCATATTTTAAAGATGCTAGCTGTGCGATTCTTTTACAAGCAGATTGGTGAATATAGTCAACTGTGCTCTCATCAACACTACTATCATCTCCACCTATATGGAACATTCCAGAAACAAGCAGTTGATCGCCTTGCGGCACAAATACAAGCTTTAGCTTATGGTCTGTTATACTACACTCCAAATCCGTTTTATAAGGATATACGAGCGTGTAGCCCTTTACTGGATAAATAGGGAACTTCAGCCCAATAGATTTGACTAATTGATTCGTTTTTGCACCCGTGCATAGCAAGATAGCATCGGCATGATGTGTTTGGTCATTATTATCAACAATGCTTACTTTACGCTTATTTTTCTCCCATTCTTTTACAGAAGTACCAAACTGGATGGAGAACTTATCATTTAACTTCATATATTCTACTAAGCGATGACAAAAATCGACACAATCGGCCGATTCATCAATGTCTGAATAGGTAATATATTGCTGGTCTTGATCAAGTGAAAACTCACCTAAAAGATGTTTTGCACCATCTTCTTGAAGTAAAAGCTGGTGGATGCCTTTAACACCAAGTTCTTGAATAAAATCTTTGGTGTTTTTCAAGAGCTGCTGTGTATGCAACAGCTGCATTTTCCCCTTAGAATAGTATTTTAATGAAATATCAGTACGTTCTATCAATTGGTGAAACAGCTTTCTACTATTCATTGAGTGAGCAAGTAGCGCGGATCGGTTACGCTCAAAACTCTTCTCACCAGATTGTAAGAGCAGCTTTACACCCCAAAGTAGCGTTTCAAAATCATGACGCATGAATTTTATGCCCTCAACCTTGCCATTCATAATATCAGGCAACATATTTAGCAGAGAAGGGCTTCCAATAGGATTCACATAGCTATAAGAAAGTTGCGCGGCATTAGCACCACTGGCCTTAGATGCCACTTCTTGGTTAGATTCCATCACATGTACATCAAAACCCTTTTGAAGTAGGTAGTAGGCACTTAATAAACCTGATATACCAGCACCAACAATTACCACACGCATAATTTACTTTACTCAATTTTATTTATCGCTAATGCTAAGCTAGCAAAAACATGACAAGACAACTAGAGTTTTATTTTTAATAGCAACGATTAACTAAAAGTAGCAACATAATGGAATGGATAACACCTGTTGTTTTATCTCTTATTGCACTCGAAAATTACACCGTCACAACGATAATATTCCCCACAGCAATAGCGATTGCATGCTGTATTTTTATAACAGTAGTTATTTGGCGTAGATAATTACAAATAAAGAAATGAAGTGGTGCGGATGAGAGGACTTGAACCTCCACGCCTTGCGGCACTAGAACCTAAATCTAGCGTGTCTACCAATTCCACCACATCCGCATGTGTAGGATAGCTGTCGGGTGACAAGCGATGGTCTTTTACCATGAAAG
>CAYGTX010000033.1:0-12009 GCA_964352935.1 uncultured Rickettsiales bacterium
TGGGATTTGTATACTAAAAAAATATATAAAGATATTAGAGGTGGTGATGGCAAGTTTTCCAGAAAGTTGTGTTTCTTTGGTATCATCAAGCACAAGGTTAGTCCCAAAATTATTACGCAGCTTTCCTAAATTGGTTTTAACCTCCTTATCTTCGGGAGCCAATGCCTCTAATATGGTTAAGAAGAACCCCACCATACTCTGAAAGTTCTGAATTTTCGCCGACAGTTGATTTGTACCATATTCCTCTGAGCTTCTAAGGTTTTTTATGCAGTTATCAACTAATTGAATGAGCTGAATGCTCAATTTAGAGGCTAGCAGCGTATTGAGTTCGCCGGTATCTTTTGCTTGTAAAAGTGGTAGTATTTTATTGGTCGCGTATTGCTGAAGCTTAGTAAAGTTGTCACCAAACTCACTAGGAGAAGAGAATGCATTTGCCATTGAAGCCATGCTTGTAAGCGTAGTGGAGGCTTCACAGAGTTCCTGTCTTCGGTCTTGTGCCTCAGGATCGTTGAAGTCACTGTGCAATTCTTCCAATAGTTCTAAAGCGGGTTTTGTTTCATGATGTTTCTCAAGAAAGGCGGTGTTTACCCAATAAGTATGTAAATCATTTACGCATACTTCTTTAAATAAGGTTGCCAATTTTGCGCCTTCGCCTGCGATACAAACATCGCGGCAAAAATTTCGCCATTTTTCTTTATTTTTGTCATCTAGAAAGAAATAATCTTCTTGTGCTAAATCGGTAAAATAGGCTCTTTGCTTTTCATTATTGATATCAGTCGTAAGCTGATACTTCGGTTTGCTGGCATTTTTATGCTGTCTGCATTGTCTGGTGAGAGATGTGGAGTAAATACCACTCACATGCTGTTGTGTTAAAATGCCATTAAATTTCTTGTGCAGATCGAAGTAATTTTGTTGTAAACGATAAAGTGCTTTTTGAGGATCTGTAGTTTTCTCAGGGTCAAATTCCGATAGCGCTTTTAAAGCGGTTTGAAGATTTTGTGCAGTATCATGAATTTTGAAATAGAGGTCAATTGTAATAATATTTTTTTCTTTTAGCCTCCAGGCAAACATCCATACCTGCCCTAATGCGATGGTTAACTCTTTGTTATCCACACTTGCCTGAGGTGTTTCCAGAATTTTAATTTTTTCTTTCATCTGAAAGAGCTTTCTTATTCCCTCTTGGGGACTCCCTTCCTGAATAATAGATTTCTCTAGCCCGCTCTTAATGCCTTTGGTTCTTCTTTCATTGTACGCGTTTGTTCCTTTTGTTGCGCTAACATGTGGGCTAAGAGTGGATTTGAAAATACCTTCTTTGATATGTTCTTCATCATTGAAAATCGTATTTCCAAGGCAATAAACAGCACTATGTTGCGGGTCAACCACCAATGTAGGATCTTCAAGTTTACCACTTCTCCATTTCTTAACATTTTCAAAGGCTGCTTGCTCGGGGATTTGAATCATGGCCACTTTTTGTGAACTAAAAACGTTCATTTCATGTGCTAGAGCAGCGGCAGTTTGCTTTACCACCACAGCTTTAATTAGTTTTCGTTTGCTTTCAGCCATATTGTTATAAATAGATAGTGCCTGTGCACTTGTTTCACATACAAGCAGTTCTTCAGAGTTTTTGATAGTCTTGGTAGTCATCAAGCTTTGGGTGAGTGTTTGCCCTTCGGCTTGCTCAAAACTTGAATGATCACGGTGTTTTGCGATAAAATCTGGATCAAGTGCAGAGGGTGGTCGCCCTTTTTGGCTTCCTTCCGGTATAGCACGAATTTGTACAATATAGATGGTGTCGTTGTTTGGGTCGTAGACAAACTCAATGTCTACCTTCATTTCATACTCTTCTTCAAGCCATTGTGCAATGGCAGCTAAGCGGCGTGTTGTTTTTTCTTCAAGACTGGTTGTTTGTTCTAGTGCTTCCGGGTTTTTTACAGACTTAAGGCTTATTTTTCCCGTGTCTTTGTTTAATATTGGTTTGAGCCGGAAAGGTTTGTTCTTAATATCACTAAAAACGGATAGATCTTTCGTAACAAAATAAGTGTCTACTGGGCCAAGACTATTGACCACAGTATCATTTTGTCCGGGGGCTGCTTGTATCGTGGTATTGCCGTCATCTGTATAAATAACACCTGATACAGGCGGTAGAATGGCAGGCTTCTTCGTTTCAGGATCTTTTGTTTCAGGGTCTAATGTACCTTCTTTCTCAGCAATGAAGGTTTGAACCAAGCAAGAAACCAAAGGCAGTGACTGTGTGATATCTTCGCCAGCTTGCATTCGCTGTAAAAGCGATTTCTCGCTAAAGTAGGAAGCAATCACTTCACCAATGGTTTGCCCTACGGCGCTTTGTTCATTATCACAGCCAAGGCTTTCATTGCCTCCTGCATTGGCTCCATCTACACGGTCTTCACCACCGGTGCTTCTCACAATGAGTTCTAGTCCAGCCGGAAGGTTTTCTAGTCCAGCCATAGGCTGCTGAAAGGCTGTAATAATTTGTTCTCGTAATTGACTAAGTATAATACGAGCTGCTTCTGTTAGCTCTTCAGTGTTGCCTTGTTGTTCTGCACAAAATTGTTGCCATAACTCACGCCACTCTTTGGCATGAGTATCAAGATGTGTTTCAATGTCCGCTTTATCTATAGGACGTATATCAGGGACAGCAATTTTAAGGCTTTTTGGGTCGCTAATTCTATCATCTGCAAACTTTTCTTGGATGCGCTTGCTCAAAGAAATTAAATTAGCAGCTTTATTCCCATAGCGTTTAGCTAGTTCCATAACTTCTTTTGGATATTGCTTAACCATATAATTAACTCCCTTACTGCATGCATTGTACACACAAAAGGTTAAATAAACCTTAATTCTTTAGTTTAATGTTAGAGTTCGAGCGTTGTTGAATAAAGTTAAAAAGAACCAGTCTCCTAATAATGTATTTTTAGAATAAGGAATAGACATCTATGGGCAGAAGTGCTTCTGAAAGTGTCTTGTCAGACTAATGCGAGTTTTTCACTAAATGGTTGATACTTCAAAACTTAGTAAGAACAATATCGCGATACATGCGACTTGTACGCGTTTAATTTCATATTTCTTCGCTTTCAAGCCAATGGTTTCTGATGTGCTACAGCCTTTTTCTTATTTGCCTAAGAATATCAGCGGCTTAATTTGGTTGGTCGAGATTGCTGTTGGTATAAAACTACACAGAAAAAATAAATGCCAACAAAAACACCTACCAAAATGCTGGTTGCAGGCGATTTATGATGAACGATGACGAACGTAAATAGCTTTGAAGTATAAGGTGACTAAGGCTTTGGCGAACTGTGGCGAATGTTGGTGATACGTGAAATGGTGACCCCTACGGAATGGATGCTATTTCGATAAGCAGCTGATAAACAATAATATTTTCTTATTTACAACAAAAAGCGCCAACCAATACACCACCCAAAAACGCGGTTGTAGGCGGTCACAGCCAACTTCCGGCGGAATGGATATCTAAAAGAGCTTGAGGATTGGGACTCGAACCGATGTTGCCACCATGAAAGAAAGCAACTTAATACTTAGTAGGGTTTAACCTCGGAGTCACTAAATTAGATAGTGCGATACTGAACGAGCCCGATTAAGTTCTTAATTAACCTGCTTCATTTCGATGAAACCACCTATAAAGCGTAGGCAATACTAACAATGTCAAAATAGTGGAAGATATAATACCACCAATGACGACGGTTGCCAGTGGGCGCTGCATTTCAGCCCCTGCACCTGTATTAAGTGCCATCGGTACGAAGCCAAGGCTTGCAACCAGTGCCGTCATCAAGATGGGGCGCAGTCGTGTCAGTGCGCCTTCAATGATTGCTTTATCTAGTTCCATGCCTTCATCACGTAAATTACGGATAAAAGATACCATCACCACACCATTAAGTACCGCCACCCCTGAAAGAGCAATAAAGCCCACGCCTGCTGAAATGGAAAGTGGAATGCCTCTAAGCGCTAACGCGGCTATTCCACCTGTAAGCGCTAATGGTACACCTGAAAAGATAAGCCCTGCTGCTCTACCTGATCCAAAGGCCATAAATAGCAAGCCGAAAATGAGCAGTAATGCAACGGGAACAACAATCATCAGGCGTTTTCTAGCAGAAATAAGTTGCTCGAACGTGCCTCCATATTCCACCCAATAGCCTGCGGGAAGCTTGGCTTGCTGACGCACTGCTTGCTGCACATCTTCAACAAAGCTGCCTAAATCACGTTCTCGCACATTGGATGTAACAACAATACGGCGCTTACCATTTTCACGGCTGATTTGATTTGGGCCATAAGCAATTTCTAGCTTTGCCACTTCTTTAAGCGGCACATAGTTCGGTTCATGTCCAGTGGTTTCACGGTGCATTTGTGACAGTGGAATGGGAAGCCTTCCTAGCGTTTCCATATCGGTACGTAAATGTTCAGGCAAGCGCACTACAATATCAAAACGGCGATCACCTTCAAAAAGCTGCCCTGCTTCTTTACCGCCCATTGCTACTTGCACGACTTCCTGTACCTCTGAAATATTGAGGCCATAGCGATCTAGTGCTGCACGGTCGGGTAAGATAGAAAGCACAGGTAAGCCTGTCACTTGTTCAATTTTTACATCAGCAGCGCCTTCTACTTTCATGAGTACGGCTGCAACCTCTTGTGCAGATTTTAGGAGTTGATCGAGGTCATCACCGTAAATTTTTACAGCTAGATCACTTCGCACCCCTGAAATTAGTTCGTTAAAGCGCATCTGGATGGGCTGAGTAAATTCGTAATTATTCCCTGGTATTTGCTCTAGTGCTTCTTCTAACTCTGCTACAAACTCGGCTTTGGTTTTAGATGGATTAGGCCAGTCATTACGCGGCTTTAGCATTACGAATGTATCAGCCACATTAGGTGGCATTGCATCGGTTGCTACTTCAGGAGTACCGATTTTACTGAACACCTCTTTCACTTCAGGAAATTGTTTGGTAGCTTTCTCTACTGCTTCCTGCATTTTGACGGATTGCGCAAGGCTTGTACCCGGTATGCGCATGGCGTGATAAGCAATGTCCCCTTCATCAAGGCTAGGGATAAATTCAGCTCCCATACGCGATGCAATCAATAAGCTAAATAGCACAAGTATAGCAGCACTCACAGTAATGGCTTTAGGATGCTTTAAGCTCCATTCCAGCAAAGGCTTGTAGCCTTCCTTTGCTTTGATGATAGCAACGCTTTCTTTTTCCTTCACTTTACCAGTTACAAACAAGGCAACTGCAGCAGGTACGAAAGTTAACGATAGCAGCAGTGCAGAAAGCAATGCCGTCACTACGGTAAATGCCATTGGATGAAACATTTTGCCTTCAATGCCTGTTAGTGAGAAAATCGGCAAATACACGACTGTAATGATAATAACCCCGAACAGGCTTGGTTTGATAACTTCAGCAGTTGCTTCTGCGGTGAGTTTGAAACGCTCCTCTTTACTCAAGAGCCTGCCTAGTTCATGCTGCGCCATACCAAAACGGCGAATGCAATTTTCAATAATAATCACCGCGCCATCAACAATCAGGCCAAAATCAAGCGCACCCAAACTCATTAAGTTACCTGAAACACCTTCTTGCACCATACCTGTGATGGTCATGAGCATGGAAATAGGAATCACAATGGCAGTAATGAGTGCAGCGCGGATATTACCTAGCAATAGGAACAGAATCACAATTACTAGAAGCGCGCCTTCAATCAAGTTCTTTTCAACCGTAGCAATGGTACGATCTACCAGCGCCGTGCGATTATAAACTGCACGGGCAACAATGCCCTCTGGCAGGCTGTCATTAATGAGTTTGAGTTTGTCCTCTACACGTTGCGCCACTTCACGGCTGTTTTCACCCATCAGCATCATGGCTGTTCCAAGCACCACTTCTTTGCCGTTTTGTGTCGCAGCACCTGTACGAAGGGGCGAGCCCAATTTCACATCGGCAATATCACCAATGCGGATGGTTAACTCATCACGTTTGGCAATAATCAGATGTTCGATATCGCGCATGTCTTTCACCTGACCTGGTACACGAATCAGATATTGCTCACCATTCTTTTCAATGTAACCTGCACCCACATTGTTATTATTACTTTCTAGCGCTGTAACTACATCGTGAATGGTTAAGTTATAGGAAAGTAAGCGTTCAGGATAAGGCATCACATGGAATTGCTGCTCATAACCACCAATAGAGTTGACTTCCACCACACCTTTTAGGTTTCTAAGCTGTGGAACGATAATCCATTCCTGTGTCGTTAATAAATCCATTGGCGTATAGGCTGTGCCATCTTCTTTGGTTGCGCCTTCTTTAGCTTCAACTACATAAGAAAAGATCTCACCAAGCCCTGTTGCTATCGGCCCCATGATAGGTTCTAACCCATCGGGAATTTCGCTTTTGATTTGTGAGATTCGTTCATTCAAGAGTTGGCGAGCAAAGTAGATATCCGTACCATCTTCAAACACAACGGTAACTTGAGAAAGCCCATAGCGTGAGAGTGAGCGTGTATGGTCAAGCTTGGGGATTCCTGCCAGCACCGTTTCTACGGGAAACGTAATGCGCTGCTCCACTTCAAGCGGTGAATAACCCTGTGCTTCGGTGTTGATCTGCACCTGTACGTTTGTAATATCTGGTACTGCATCTATTGAAAGTCTGGTGGCATTATAAAGCCCGAGTGCCACTAGTCCTAATACGGCAAACATCACTACCCAGCGGTGACGTATCGAAAAATGAATCAATTGTTCTAACATAATAATTCTCTATCTAAATTCTGTTTGGTTTGAAGGCGCAATATTCTAGTGTTCATGCGCAGCTTCACTTTTGCCGATATCCGCTTTTACGATAAAGCTACCTTTGCTAACATACATCTCGTTTGGTTTAAGCCCTTTGCGTATTTCAACAAAGTGACCGTCACGACTGCCAAGCTCTACAGGGCGCATTTTGTAATCATCGCCTTGCTTGACGAACACAACGGTCTTGTCGTCCATGCGCTGCACGGCATCTTCAGTCACGCCTACCAGCACGGCTTTTTTAGAAATATGAACATCGCCTTCAACGGTCATGCCCGGACGCCACTTTCCTTCACCATTGGGAATGGGAACCACGGCAACTACGGTTTGGCTCAGTGGGTCAGCAGTTGGAAGGATAAGCGAGATAGGTGCTTCAACCTCTTTGTCTTTCTCAAGGCTATGCACATCGACCAATTGTTCTTCTTTCACTATATCCAAGTCACGTGGAAATACGTGAAATTCAGCCCAGACTTGCGAAAGATCAGAAATGGTAAATAACACACCATCACTTGCGACGTTTCCAATATTGGTATTGCGGGTTAGCACCACACCATCCATTGGGGCACTTAGACTATAAACACGCAAACTTTCATTAGCTTCAATCGTAGCCAGCACATCACCTTTCTTTACGTGATCGCCCCAATTGACATTCACCTTCTGTACTACACCAGGAAACCGTGCACGTACTTCAGCCGTCTTATTGCGGTTAAGCATGATACGCCCTGTTAAGGTGAGCGTTTCATTAATAACAACAGGCCCGGCTTTACTAAGCTCAACCCCTGCTTCTTGTGCCGCATGGTCAGTAATTTCAGTTGAGCCTTCTTCATGATGACCGTGCTCATGTTCGTCGGCGTGTTCTTCATCATTTGAGCGTTCTTTATTGTGGTCATGCCCCTCTTCTGCAAAGGCTAACGACGCTTGAATGCCATAGCTTGCGATTGCAAGTATTATGGCGAATGCTAAGTGGTGAAATCTCATAATGTTTCTCCTGATGTGGTCGTGAGGCGCTCAACATTGGCGCGGCTGCTATGATAGCGCTTGAGTGCCTCATGAAATTGTGAACGTGCTTGAAACAAAGTACGCTGCGCATCTAATACTTCCAGATAAGCAAACTTGCCTTTCTGATAGCCTGAACGTGCCAGCGTAAATGCTTTCTCAGCTGCTGGAAGCAGCTTGTTCTTCAAGCGTTCCGATTCTGAGTAGGAGCTGTTCCAATGCTGCCAGCTTTCAATCAATTGCTGTTCTAGCATTAGCTTGGCTTGCTCCATATCACTTTCCACCTGCATTAATTCGGCATTGGCTTTGGTGATATTGCCTTTATTCTGATTCCATACTGGAATCGGGAAAGATACCCCTACCAAAAACGCTTGATCATCCGTATCGTTAAAACTTCGGATGCCCATATTCAAGCTTGGGTCAGGCACTTTTTGTGCTCTTTCAAAAGCAATGTTTGCTTGTTTTTCTTCATGTAAGTATGAAAAACGCTGGATGTCAGGCACATTGGTTAGCTTTCTTTTATAGCTATCAAGTGATTCAGGTGCTTGAAGATCAAAGAAATGAGCATGGTCTAGTGATACATCCAGTGTGGATGCCCCCCAAAGACGTGCAAGCTTTTCTTTAGCAATACTGAGCTGTCGTTCTTCCTGCTCACGAGCAATGATGCTAGAGGAATACGCTACTTCAGCTTTGCTGAGTTGGATTTCTGGTTCTGCTGCTGCGCGAACACGCTTATATACGCTAGCCATTACTTCTTTAGCCAGCTTTTCTTGTTCAATCGCAAGCTTGAGAGCTTCAGCTTCTGCCAGCACTTCTTCATAGGCGATATGCACATCACGCTCAAGATTAAGCCGTTCTGCTGCAAGCTGTAGTTTAGCCGCATTATGGATTGCCATTGCCGCCCCTTTTCTAGCTGAACGCTTGCCTCCAATCTCAAACTTCTGGCTAACACCATAGCTATATTCAGCACTATCTGTACCAGAATAAGCACCACTACCTGCAATATTCTCTGCTTCTAGATAGAGCTCTGGGTTTTGCCAATAGCCAGCTTGATCTTGTGAACCTTTGGCAGCATCAAGCCTAGCAGAGACGGACTTTAATCGAGGCGAGGTTTCAATTGCTCGCTTAATAGCATTACTAAGCGTCAACACCTCGCCATTATTATAAACAGAGCCCTTGTAATGATGCTCTTTAGATGAATGCGGTTCACCCGCGTGAAATTCCTGAGCTAATGCAAGCTCTGGCATAGCTGGAAGCATCAAAAAGATGCCCAGTAAACATAGAATAATATGCATTATTTTCCCCTAAAAATTGTAAAACGCAACGTTATTAGCCATTTTTTATGGCTGTCTAGCATGCCTAAATGGCATTAGTGCGTTAAGCTTTAGGAGGTTTGGATGGTGGAAAATGGGTGAGCGAGCGATATGTCTGCTGCTCAAAATACTGATTTAAGGCTGAGACATCCAGACTATGTGCCGTTCCCGTTAGTGAAATATAGGCCAATGAATGTACATGATGATGGTGTCCGTTCAGGCAGCAATCAACATCCGCTTGTTTAGAACCATTTCCTTGAGAGTGAGAATGATCTGCTGAAGCAATCACTTCCTTTGAAGCTGCATCAATAGATTGTTCTCCACATGATGCATGAGCAAAGCTGGCGATATTTATCACCATCAACGTCATCAGCATAATAGATAGTAGAACTTTCCTCATGCGAATTACCATAACATGAAAAAAGGGAAAAGCACAAACGTTAGTTCAGCTACACTAATTTTAGTGTGTATGTTTTTCATTCCACCAAAGAAAATCAAAGAATTATTTACAATAAATGCTGTTTCTTCGAAAAAACACCACTCTTTACTTGCAACTGATCCTAAACATGGTCAATTATTAACCTCATCCTTATTTATCTAAATTCTGAGTAGGTCAAACACGAACACTGGTGGATGTCCACGGACGATGCCCTACGGAATGGACGTTACATCGCTAAGTAACTGATAAACAATAATATTTCTTTTATTTGTATCAAGGGGCACCAACCGATGCACCACCCAAAAACGCGGTTGTGGGCGGTCACAGCCGATTACAGGCGGAATTGACTCCTAAAATAACAACGGAAATCGGGACTCGAACTGGTGTCGGTCTTAGTTAAACTTTAATGTTATTAACATGGCATTTGCTTTTAGACTCTAGCATGATTATCTATAAACTGATTTATATGATCATGAGATGCTTTATATGCATCTTTTATAGATTTCTCATATTGCTTAGCGTCTTCTTTAGAAAATGGAGTTTCTAGTTCGCTTCTTATATGAATCAGGCATGCTGCTAGCATCTCTGAAAAAATAAACTGGCTTTCACAACATTTTTTTACAAGACCCTTAATGTCTTGGGCTATCTCTTTACTTATCTTGTTGTCAGCATCATGTTTCTTTTTCTCAATAGAGTTCCTTTGGGCAGAAAGCTCTAAGAATGCTTGGTTGTAATAACTTTGGCATTCAAGGAGCTTTATTATTAATGGTAAACTTGCAACTGCATGTAATTTTGTTAGAGCTGCCGTTATTTTATAATCTAATTGATATGTAGCTATATCTAAATTTACTAGTGATACTAGTAAAATTTGCATTTGAGATATGCCTTCAATAGCTTCAAAATACACTTGTTTCCTTAATTCTAACTCTCTTGCAACTTTAGACTGTTCTGCTTGATGCTTTAGTTGAGTTTTTATACCCATATAAGACACTAAAGAGCCAAGTGCAGCACCTATTAGGCCCCATATAGCACTTGATGTATTCAATATATTTTCTTCCATTTTGAACTCTAATTGTTATTGGCGCTGATAGCATACAATCATTTTTCCCTTTTAAGTGGAATAAGTCAAATTATAAACTCTTGAAACTTTAGTTCTTTTCAACCATTCTATAAATCAAACAACTCAAGCCATATAGAAGTCATGACTCCAATTGATAATTTTAGATTAGAAATACTAAAACACCTTTCAAACACTGAGTCATTTACAAAGTCTTGGGATGTATGGGGTGATCTGATTCAACAACAATGTTCCGGAAGTCATAAAGCACATGAAATATTTACTTTAGGTGAAAAACTATCTGAATTCTTCAGGGCAAATAAAGTTGAAGGCAGAGGTCAATCTGCTGTATCTAGTGGTGGAGCAGCCTGGGAATGCTTGGTTACTTGGTATCTAAATATTGTTTTCTGGGGAACTAATGTTGTTGCTACTCGTCAAAATAAGAAGTTTGTACCTCAGGTGATTTCAGATGCTTTGACTGTAACCATTGCTAATCAGCAAACTAATACAGAATCTGACGTGCTTGTTTATTCAGTACCTACTGGTGAGTTGCCAAATAACCCAAAAGTTGACGACCTGAATAATATTATAAAAGACAATATGCTAAACACTAATTTAACGGTGGTACAGTGTAAAACAAATTGGAATGATAATGCCCAAATACCAATGCTATGGGACTTAATTTATAACTCCCAATCTTTTAGAATTCCTAATGTATCTGTTGGAATAAAGGGATATAACCCGGCTTCTTTTAAGCGGTTTTCTTATGCATTTGTAACAGTTCCTACGGTTAATGTTGAGATTAAGCCAACATCTTTAGCTGTTCTTCGAGTGAAAAACATGACTGGTGGTAATTATTGGGGGAAAGCGAGCCAAAATGGTGTGGCAAGCTGTGTAAATGAACTTTTCTTGCGTAATTTCCCAGATGTTTTTGCTGGAGGAATAACTCAACACATTGATAAGAAGCTAGTTTCCAGACCTGAAATATTAAATAGATTCCTTAATCTTGATTTTAGTTAAGCCATTTTAGATTCTTTAACTGCTTCATTTGTTCTAATATGCCTTTCCTTAGGAGGGGCCTTTCTAGCTGCCTTTTTAAGTAGCTCATAAAAATTATTACCAACTGCTTGTGCCAGTATTGGCGGGACAGCATTGCCAACCTGAGTGTACTGTGGCACTTCAAATCTCCGCCTTAGGCTACCTGTAGTTTCTTTAGAACGAAAAATAAAGTTATCTGGAAAGGACTGAAGTCTAGCCATTTCTCTTACAGTCATGGTGCGTGGTTCTACTGGATGCACAAAATCATCTGGTAGCGAAAGAACTGTTGGTGATGGCGTATTCCACTTTAGCGGTCTTTGACTATGTTTCTTAGTGGCTAGTGTAGCAATTTTTTCATATAGTTCATCTG
>CAYGTX010000034.1:0-4103 GCA_964352935.1 uncultured Rickettsiales bacterium
GTTTAAAATTAATTGTAGCACATGAGGGACGTCATGCGTCTGACACAAAAAGTCAAAAAAATTCTTAGTTATTACGAAAGTGATAGCCCGGGTACCAAAGCAAATTTAGCGCGCATTCTTATGAATGGTAAGCTTGGTGGAACTGGAGAACTCGTTATTCTTCCTGTAGATCAAGGATTTGAACATGGCCCTGCTCGTAGTTTTGCTCCAAACCCACCTGCGTACGACCCGCACTATCACTACAAACTAGCCATTGATGCTGGTTGCAGTGCTTATGCTGCACCTCTTGGTATGTTAGAAGCAGGTGCGGATACATTCGCTGGTGCTATCCCTACTATTTTAAAACTTAATAGCTGCAACTCGCTTGCCCCTGGCATTCGTAACCAAGCGGTGACTGGCTCTGTTAAAGAAGCACTTCGTTTAGGTTGTTCGGCTATCGGATTCACCATCTACCCTGGTTCAAACCATGCGTTTGACATGATTGAAGAAATTCGCGAACTAACCGAAGAAGCAAAAGCGCATGGTTTAGCTGTTGTTTTATGGTCTTACCCTCGTGGTGGCGACCTTACCACCAAAGGTGAAACCGCTTTAGACGTCACCGCCTATGCAGCACATATGGCTGCGCTTCTTGGCGCTCACATCATTAAAGTGAAGCCACCTACTGATTTTATTGAGCAAGACGAAGCAAAGAAAGCGTATGAAAACATTGCGAAATCAACGCTTTCTGAGCGCATTGCACATGTGAAGCAAAGCAGCTTTGATGGACGTCGCATTGTTGTTTTCTCTGGTGGTGGTTCTAAAGGTAAAGATGCGCTATTGAATGAAATTCGTGAAATTCGTGATGGTGGCGGTGATGGTTCAATTATTGGACGTAACACCTTCCAACGCCCGCGTGAAGAAGCATTAGCACTCCTAAAAGAAATCATCGAAATCTATCAAGGAAAGTAAGTTTGGCTGACACAACACCATGCCAAATCTACCTTATTTCTCCGGCTGATTTTCAGCTGGAGAATTTCCTCCCAAAGGCTGAAGCCGCACTTGCAACAGGGTGTGTTTCTGCATTCCAACTTAGAATAAAAGAAGCCAGCGACGAGACTGTTCTTGAAGCAGGAAAGGCCCTTCGCGATCTTTGCCACCAACATGGCGCGATGTTTATCTTAAATGATCGACCAGACTTAGCGGTTAAACTGCAAGCAGATGGCGTACATTTAGGTGATGAAGATATGTCTCCTGCTGAGGCAAGAGAAGTGGTTGGGTCCATGACCATTGGCTCTAGTTGCTATGGCTCAATGGAACGCGCGATGGAAATGGGCGCTGAAGGTGCAGACTATGTTGCTTTTGGTGCGTTCTACGAAACTAAGACCAAAGAGCCAAAAGGCAGACCAGAGCCAGAAATTCTTGAGCGCTGGACAGAGCAAGCCAACCTTCCATGCGTAGCTATTGGCGGTATACGAGATGATAATTGCACACCTATCGTGAAAGCAGGCGCTGACTTTATTGCTATTGTTTCGTATGTATGGGAACACCCCGAAGGGCCAGCAAAAGCGATTGAAGCACTTCATCATGCCATTCAAAATGCAGATAATATTCTTTAACATAATTTTGCGCCAAAATGATATTGGTTCAATCGCCACGTAGGCTCTCGCCACATGAGTGGCGACGCGCATTCGCACGTTTATAGTCGCTTCTATTGGATATATCGTTCTTATGTGAAACGACTATAATTCACTTTAACACCCTATGTGCACTGTTAAATGGTTTCATAATCCAGCAAAAAAAGATACTATAAAGACATAGAGTTAAACTCATTGGATATAACAATGACCGACTATATCTGCACACAATGTGGTTATGAAGGCAGAAGGAAAACCAAAAAGAAGGGTAGCACTTCGATTGAGCTGCTTTTGTGGGTGGTGTTTCTTATCCCTGGTCCATTTTATTCACTCTGGCGTATTTTTAGTAAAGAATATATCTGCCCCATGTGCGAAGACAAATCGATGGTGTCTGCTAAAAGTGCGCTTGGGCAACGCAAATTACAAATTCTGGAAAATGAAATTAGTGGATCTAATTCGCACACAGTCGTTGAAACCACTCCTAAAACCAACACGAGAGAAACGTCTCAACCAGAAGCAAACACTATAGTTCAAAAAGAAAAAGAAAGCCCACCTTCGCCTAAGGCTGATGAATGGTGATATATCTTAGCGTGCTTGAAAGGCTAAATGAGCCCTCTTTCTTTCGATTAATTTAGAAAACACATCTTCAAATTGTTGCTTTTTCTCTACTGGTATAGATGCTTGTATGGCTTCAACTGTGGTTTTATCCACATGATTACGATCTAAAAGAGCTATAACCGTTCTTTTTAAGCCACCTTTTTCACTGGCAAAGTCATTTTTTTGTGCAGAAAGTGATATAGCATCCAGCACTTTTACCGCCACTTCAAAATTGCGCATATCTTTAATGCCGCCATGCCTTAAAAGCGCACCATAATCATTCCAAAACTCACTCTTAAATACACTCTCTGAAAAGCAATTTATTTGACTCACACCCTCAGCAAAAGGCTTGTCATTTTCTTTTATATATAAGTGACTTATTTCATTCAACTCATCTATTTCATTCACTTTATTCGCTATTTCTACCACGGCCTTTGCTAAATCGTAGCGATGCCAACTTAAGACTGGCTCTAACCGCTTTAAGTATTTTTGATTTAAGCGCTTAACTTTACTCTCTCTCACTTGAAGCTTTTTATCACTTAGATCGCTCGAGGGAAACAAAGGCTTATAAGCGTGCCAAACTTTATTATCAATCGCCATCTGCCTGATAAATCCTGCCTGCTGTGCATTGGGATCTATTTGCTTCAATTCATCTTTAGACGAATGATCTGCAAGTGCTCGCCAAGAAACAAAGCATTGTGTTATCAAGTTTTGTTTACTCTCAGCAACGCCATGCAATTCTCTCGCCATTGCTTTGTCACCACTATAAAGCCCCTCTCCACTACTGCGAAAATTTCGTATGTCCTGACCAGAAAATTTAGCCGCCTTAAGCATCACTAGATTCACCAAGTGATGTGTTTCCAACTTCATTTTATGGCCATTCACAGGTAAACCCAACGCCTTACGCAAAGCCATTTGTTCGTCTTTTTGCAAAAATAAGGCAAGGTTCTGTGCCATATCATTAAAATAAGGTTTAGGTTGAAATGGTATCGTTGCCGCTAGCGTTGCACAGATTTGCAATATTTCTTTAGCATCAAGAGGCGCAAAACCACTCGCTAAACGTTTTTTATTTTCCATATCGACGGCATAAACAGCAGATGTCCATTCATTTACACCCGCTTTAAAACCTTCAAAGCTTTTATCACGTTGATACCCTCCTTTACCATCGGGGAATGCTAACACTCCAGCAAGCTTGCCAATCGAAAGCCCATCAACATCACTTATGGCTTTTGATTGCATTGCTAAACTTAGCTTTTCTTTGCCAGAGCTAATCGTAATTTCTCTTTCAACAAGTTGTTCTAAGTTTAATGGTGGTTGTGATTCTTTTATCACACCAAGAAGCTCTGTTTGCAGGCTACGTTTACCAAATTTATCTCGATATTTAGGCAGATAATATAAGCAATCATGTCGCATTTGATTTCTAAGATACTGCCAAAAATCATCCATAGCTTTACTGCCTAATGGCAGTGAGGTTTGTGTCCATTTAGGGCCATTCAGCGTACTTTTTCTTAGGTTTAGCCCTTTAATGATGGCGTCAGCTTCCTGAAAGTGATTAATATCAACTGAAACTTTCTGCAATAACGCTGTTTTTTCGTCTAACGAAAAGGGCAATAGCTGAACCAAAGGATGCTGCGCAGTGTGATATTGCCTTTCTGGCGCATTATAAAGCGCGATATATTGATCCACCATTTCCATCGCTGCCTTAAAGGCTTTCTGCCTTGTAGCGACATCCTTTGCACCACTCAAAAGCCCCTCATAGAATGCAGTAATCATAAGACACCTAGCTTGTCTTAGCACCTCATTCCGCCCTTCAATTATCCTTAAATTAGGCTTTCGTTTCATTCATGTCCCAGATTTTATCCATAATTTTCTAAAATAATCATAGTTGCAAAA
>CAYGTX010000034.1:4113-11962 GCA_964352935.1 uncultured Rickettsiales bacterium
ACCCGCAACACCATAACATAAAGTTAATAGATTAATTATAATAAGGTTAAAGCTCTCAAACAAATGAAATATAAAAATTTAATGAGCTTTGTTTTATACCGAATAAAAGCTGTTACTTGCATCTTTTTCCTATCACCATTAAAACTAGCATAGATATATTACCTAGCTGTCCCCGTAGCTCAGCAGGATAGAGCAACAGATTCCTAATCTGTAGGTCGGATGTTCGAATCATCTCGGGGACGCCATGCTTGATTTAAAAGCAGATGAGTATTTCTTGCTAAGCCATATTATCAATGTAATAGCTATACACGTCACAACATAACACATCACAATCACCAACCCCGCTGGCATATCAGAAAGGATAGCAATCACCATTCCCATTCCCACTGCAACCAAACCACATGCCCATGCAGTTAGATTTGGGCGTTCAGATTTTATGGCAGCAAGCGCTGGCAGAATGAGGCTTGCAAACACCATATAGACACCCACCAACTGCACCGATGAAGTGATGGCAAGGGCAAACAGCAGGTAAAATCTTATCCCGCGTCGAATGCGATGCAATGCAAACCAAACGACCAAAATAAAACCATAGATGGGCGCATGTGTTAGCACATCATGCCATGTGATGAAAAGGATTTGCCCAGAAAGCAAATGCCGCATTTCCTCACCACCATGTGGGTTATCTGCTAGCAGCAATAGTGCAATCGTGGCAGCAAGCACATAACTCACACCAATGATGGCTTCTTGCTGCTGTGGCAAAATGCGTTCGGTAAAACGAAAAAACAGTGCAGCCAGCATACCAAGAGCAACGTCAGATATATGCAACACATAACCTTCAGCTTCATGCCAGATGATGTTTGCTACCACCAGCCCAAGCCCAGCCACTTGCGCAATGGCAAGATCGATAAAAATGATGCCACGTTTTAGCACCTCAATACCTAGCGGCGCATGTGTGAGGGCAATCATGATGCCCGCAACCAGCGCAGGCAACACAATTTCAACCATTTCTAGGCTAATTGGCATGTTTTGCCTCTTTTAACAGCGCGATTGAACGATCAATCAGCTGGTAGAGCGTTTGGCTTTCTTCATCACCCCCCACCGTGTAAGGTAACACCAAGGCAGGTGTGTTTGTTTTTTTGGATAACCACAGACTTGCCTCTTCCATATCGTAAGGCGTGCGAACAATGGCAGCAGCAGGTTTAGCTTTCAGTTGCTGCATTAATGCTTCCAGATGCGATGTTGTAGGCGGAATGCCCGGCACACGCTCTAATGTTGCAGCTGTTTTCAACCCAAGCCAATCTAATAAATACGTAAATGCTTTGTGATGCACTACCAGTTCTGTACCCTTGAGCGAAACTGCTGCTTCTTCCCATTCTGCAATTGCTTTCTGCCAGTTGCTGGTAAAATCTGCATGAAGCTTTACATAATCAGGCTTATTCTCACCATCAATGGCTTGAAGCCGCTTTGTCAGCTCGTTTGCTACTTTCTGTATGTTATGCGGATTTAAATGCACATGTGGATTTCCACTCGCATGAAGGTGACCAAGGCTTCTATCAAGGGTAAGAGGCTTTTCTAACATCTCAACATAATCTGATGCCATAAGTGAACCTACACCGCCATGTTGAAGGTTAGCACCTGCCCGCTGCAACAAAATGGGCAGCCAGCCTTCTTCTAACCCTGCACCCGAGCAGATAAGAATATCCGCTTTACGAATAGCGGCTATCAAACTGGGGCGTGCGCGAATATGATGAGGGTCTTGCGTGGCAGTGGTTGCCAAAAACACCTCTACATGCTCTCCACCCACTTCTTCTGCTAGTGCCGCCCATTCAGGCTCGCAAGCAAAAATATTAACGCTAGCACTAGCAAGTGATGGAGTAGAAAGTAGCATTCCTACCAACAACCTTATGACGTATTTGTTCATTTTTATATTCCAATTTATTTGCGCATGAGGGGGCGTGATGAGAACACCACACCCCCTTTAGTTACAGATCGATTAAGCATCTTTGTTATTAATATTGGTGAGCACCATGTGCTCCCAAGCTCATGATATATTGCAAGATGAACTGGTTATCCTTCTCGCCACGGCTTAGTTCTTCATGGTTATATTGCGCTCTTACACGACTAAACTCGCTATTTGTCCAGTCGAGCATGGCAGAGTAAGCTTTAGGGTCATACCCGTCGGCATCCAATGCACTCCCCACCAGACCAGCTGGTACATCCGCACTTTGCAACTCGCTATAACGCGCACCTACACGCCATTGTGGCAAGAATTTGTAGGTACTTTGCACATACCAGCCGCTTGCAGAATCATCAAATGCAACAGCGCCTGTGCTTGCATCGGTATCTTCATAGGTACCTTCATCATCACGTAGGAAATATTCCCCTTGAAGTGTCACTTCTTGCGCACGAGGGTTACCAGTAGGCGCCCATGTATAACGAAGATCAGCCACATACAAGTTGCTATCACCAATAAAAGTTACGGCATCTTCATTGCTAGCACGACCAGTATTTGCCTCTCCTGAGAGCAAATAACCACCCATTCGCCAGCTTTGATTGCTACCAATATCATCGCCTATACGAGCATAAGCAGACCATGCGCCCGCCCCTTCGCCATTACTGCCACCAAGTGGAAAATCATCACCCCTAAACAAACCACCACCAATTTCTGTATAGAAATCAGTTGGAAGGACATAAGAAGCCTCAACACCATCATCATTATACGCGCTATTTAAGAAAACACGGTTGGTCAATGGTCTATCCGCAAAATCATCTGTATGGGCGTGCTGACTGTTAAGATAGCCCAACGTCCACAAAGCACGACCAGCTTTCACACTCAAGCCATCTGGCAAACCAATACCGGGCATAGTTTGAATAAACGCTTCTTCTAATTCCACCTTATCTTCACCACCTTCGCGGACGATGGCAGCTGTCATGCTTCCAAAGAATTTATCATCCACATTTGCAGAAAAGTTAAGCTCAGATTCATCAAGCGCAATACCTTCACGACCACGCTCACCTTCTTCACCCACGCCAAAGCCTGCAATTTCAGATGTGCCGTTTGAATAGTTAGAGAATTTACCATTTAGAATCACACCAATGGACGGATTAAAGCTATTATCTAAAATATTACGCCCACCAGCCGTAGTTGTTTTTGAAGCAGGCGCTGCTCCATTAGTCGCTTTAGTCGTCTCCATTTTCTGGAGTTTGGTTTCAAGCTCGGCAATACGCCCTTCATATGCTTGCTTAAGATTGTTAATCTCTGCACGAATCGTCTTCATATCAGACGCAGGGTCTGCTAAAGCTGAGGTTGCAGATAGGGTTAAAAATGCAGCCGAAGCTGCCATAGAAATAGATTTCATGGTTCTTTCCTTAGAAAAATTTTATAGTGTAATGAGGGTGTAAAAACCAAGCGTCTGCGCCATAAAAAAAATCAGCTTTATGCAGAACATACATAACCAGCTAAAGGCAACGCTTGAAAGGCGACGTATATAGCGCTTTTGTCATCATTCCACTTTATGAACAATACATAAACGGAATGTCTATCTATGCAGACACAATGGATTTTACAAAGAAATAGTTAGGAAAGAACCGGCGGTGCGCGTGCAAGTGCTGCTTTTCCAATCAGTAAAGCAGGCGCAGCGTAAGAAACAAATAGATAAGAAACAGAAGTATAAGAAATCAACTGAGCAACAACAGGCGGTGTCACATCATCTGTATATTGTTGATGTTTACTATGAAAGTAAATATCACACAGCTCGCCATTATGCTCGTGCTTATCAAACCCATGCTGCGCCATATGCAACGGCGAAAGCGTTTGCACGGCAAGCAAGCTGAATATCAGAATGAAGCTGAGTTTTTTAAGCATTAATTTTCTATTATCAATATATTTTTACGACAAGATGCGATAATCATACCACACTTGTCAAGCCCGAAATTACGTGCGAATAGCATTCCATATTAATAATAAGCCGCAGCATTGTGTTGATACAATGCCACGGCTTATCGTTAAATTTAACATTCAACTTACTGAATTGGAGATAGCAACTCAGGCTTGGTGACTAACTGACGCACACCATGTGAATGGTCTTCTTCAAACACATTGCCTCTTTCTGCCCAAGCATGTAGCGATGCAATGTTCAACTTGGCACATTGCGGACGCACGCTCCATGTTACTTTAGCAGGTGAGCAAATTTTTTGTGTATAGCTAGGGCCAGTGGTAGAGCCTCTAAACACGATTGGCTTACCAGTATCAGCTGGAATCGCTTTTGCTTGTTTAAATGCACCCTCGGCTTCTTGATCATAGGTGTAATCGTTGAAATCTAGTGCATATTCATCATTCACTAACAAGAACACTTGTGTTTCAACTCTTAGCTTTGGATCTGTGCAGCTATCGGTTAAACATGCACCCAGCCCCTTACCTGGTTTTACATCGCACGAGCTATGCACCCAGTGAACTTCAATCGTATCACCCGGTTTCACACCTTTATAAGCACCCTTGCCGTTTGTAGGATCTTGCAGCTGTGCTTCGGTAAGTGATGCGGTTTCGTTGCACGCATAACCACCATGCTCGCTATCATTTACAAAAATGCTAAAGTCAGGCCCTTTATGTTCAGCATTCGTGTGGGTATGGATGTTACAAAGATTCATCTTTGTGTAATCAGGTGCCCATGGAAATTCCATGTTGTTTTCACCTGCTTTGCTTGAAATATCACGCGGGGTTTGAGGCCCTGCATTTTCACACATCAACTCTGCATTCGACGCATTGGCTGAAAAAGACAAAGCAATCGCTGCCATCGTAAATTTGAATTTATTCATTATAATATCCTTTTGTAAGTGAGCTACGATTAGTAACTATTAATTACATTGAGTGCAAGAAATTTTCAGCAAGCGCATAATAAAGCGGTATGCCAATTGCGATGTTAAAGGGGAATGTAATCGCCAGTGACATCGGGATATATATCGCCGCTTTTGCTTTTGGTAAGGCAAGGCGAATGGCCGCTGGCACAGCAATGTATGAAGCACTCGCACACAGCACCATGAACAACATCCCTGTTCCCACATCAAGGCCAATCAGCTTGCTTAATATTAACCCTACTGCTGAGCCAATCAAAGGCATGTAGATTCCGAATGACACCAGCCTGATGTTAAATTCTTTTAAGTGATGAAGTTCGCGTGAAACTACCAACCCCATATCGAGCAAGAATAGTGCTAAGATTCCTTGGAAAGGCGTGACGAGAAAGCCTTCCATCTTATCTAAGCCTGGCTTGCCCGTTATCCAACCAATCATAAATGCGCCAATCAGTAGAAGAATCGCACCGTTTGTGAAAATTTCACGTGATAATTTTGGTGTAGCTCTTTCTGTCGCTTTGATGGTTTCTGGCGCAGCACGATGGGCAATGTAAAGCCCTGAAAGTATTGCTGGCGCTTCCATAAGCGCCAATACTGCTACAATGTAACCTGCATAGATAACTTCACTTGCTCCAAGAAAGCTAACCGCCGTGACAAAGGTGACCATACTAATTGAACCATAATGTGCAGCAACCGCAGCGGCGGTTGGGCTATCCAACTTAGTAGTTGCTTTGAGCATCCAATAGGCAATAAACGGCTGCAAGAACCCTACAGCAAGACCCGCAACAATCGTTAGTATCACTTGGCTGTTAATGTCAGCTGTTTCTGCAATCGCAACACCGCCCTTAAAACCGATTGCCATCATCAGATAAATCGCCAAATAGCGGCTTATCTGATCTGGCACATTTAGATCTGATTTAATAAAGCCGGCTGTAATGCCGAGCACGAAGAATAAAATGGCAGGCGAAAGTAAGTTCTGAGCAAAAAGATGAATGATTTCCATAGATACCTCTAATTTTTCTTTAGCTTATAGGCAGCTTTATGCTATAAGTAAAATGACTAATATTAATAACAACTATTAGATTTTCTAATGAACATAGATACACTTACACTTCATTGCTTTTTAGCACTAGTCGAAACAGGCAGCTTTACCAAAGCTGCCAACATCGTAGGGCGCACCCAATCTGCTGTCAGCCAACAAGTTGCAAAGTTAGAGAATATTTTTGGAAAACCGCTCTTAAATAGAGGTGGCGCTTTCACGCTTACTGCTGAGGGTGAAATTTTCTTAGGTTATGCTCGTCAGATATTTGCGCTTCATCACGAAGCATTCGACCGCTTTAAAGAGCCTGAACTTGAAGGTGAAGTGCGTTTTGGGCTGCCTGAGGATTTTGCAAGTGTGTTTTTATCGGATGTACTGGCTGATTTTTCACGTATTCACCCGCGTATTCTCTTAAACATCGAGTGTGATCTTACCGTTAATTTGTTTGAGCGGTTTAAGCAAAAGCATTTCGACTTGGTATTAGTGAAAATGAACCGCCCAGAAGATTTTCCTAACGGTCAAGAAGTTTGGTCTGAAACACTGGAATGGGTAGGTGAAGAGATGTTAATTGATGGTAACAAACCAATACCGCTAGTGCTATCGCCCCAGCCTTGCGTATATCGCGCTCGTGCAATTACAACACTCGAAAATGAGGGAAAGTCGTGGCGATTGGTGTTTTCTAGCCCAAGTTTTGCAGGCACTATTGCTGCCGTGAAAGCTGGCATGGGCATAACGGTTCTGCCGCGCACCATGATACCTGAGAAATTAAATGCTATTAAGTCAAAGCACCTTCCACCACTTCACGATACGCATGTATCACTACTAAAACACAGCAATGATAACCCTGCAATCAATTCGTTTGAAGGCTTTATGCTTAAAAAATTAAAGCTATAGTTGTTAGCTATTATCAAATATCTCATCAAACTCAGCCAAACGCCCCTGCACTGCTCCTGAATCTTCAAATGTCGCAATATGGAATAAAGCATCGCCATTATTCACCAGTGGCAATGTAGTCATACCAATGATAATACCGGTTTTAGCCGCACGCACTTCTACTTTTTCATCCCCAAACGGATTGGAAAGCACACCGAGTAACTCATCTTTTTTAACTCGGCTACCCAAGCGCTTTTTAACACGCAAGCTGCCACTATGCGGCGCACGTATCCATTGGCTAGAGTGAGAAACAAAGACTTCTTTCTTCTTTGGTTTAAGGTTCACCTCACCATCAACCATACCAATGGATTTCATGACAGAAAGAATACCATGAACGGCAGTGTTGATGACTTTTTCATCATAACGCAGTGCTTCTCCACCCTCAAATAATAAAGTAGGAACGCCCTTATCTGCTGCTGCCTGCCTTAAAGAGCCATCTCTAACAGTTGCATTCAGCATAACAGGAATGCCAAATGCATCTGCTAGCTGTTCAGTTTTTGGATCGTCTAAGCAGGCACGAATTTGCGGTAAGTTATCGCGGTGAATGGCGGCTGTGTGTAAATCGATCCCGTAGGTTGATTTCATTACCACTTCTTTCATGAATATATTGGCAATTTGCCCAGCAAGTGAAGCAGTATCAGAACCGGGAAAACTTCGGTTTAAATCACGTCTATCTGGCAAATAGCGTGAGTTACGATTATAACCAAACACATTCACAATTGGCACCGCAATTAATGTGCCTTTAATTTTTGAAAGAAGCCTTTTGCGCGCTAGCACCCGCTTGATAACTTCAACACCATTAATTTCATCACCATGAATGGCCGCCGAAAGAAAAAGTGTAGGCCCATCTTCTTTACCGCGAATCACCTCAACAGGAATCACTATTTCGGTATAGTCAAAAAGCTTAGCAATAGGGATTTCTATCTGCTTTCGCTTTCCTTTTGGCACCGAAACACCACCAATTAACAATTCATCTGGATCTTTAGGCACATTACCCTCTACCAGTTTGATTATTTGGACCTGTTACAT
>CAYGTX010000035.1:0-11901 GCA_964352935.1 uncultured Rickettsiales bacterium
GAGATAAGATATCCCCCCTAGTGTCACTACTAGAAGCACCAATGTTCGGTGGCGGTGGCGGCATCAAAAGTTTATCTAGTAAATATTCGAATTTTTGATTTACATATAGGTTTTGGAAGTCATCTTTTTTCATGAGCTTATTATCTAGAACAAGCTGCTTTAACCCATCGTAAGCTTCATTATCCCACGGTGAGGCTAGTTCCTCATATAGAATTTCTATTTTTCTTGGAGTAAAATATTCCTTAACCTTGTCTTGAACTTCAAAAAATGATTGATTTTGCCTTGGACCAAGCTCACCATCTTTATAGCGTTTATAGAGTCGCAAGAATGCCAAAGGGTGGTTATCTATATATTCTTTTAACTCTTTTTTATAAAAGGTTGGTCCTTTGAGTTTCTTTTTCGATTCAATCTTTTTCTTAAGTTCTTTCTTATCGTCGAGTGCTTTGGCAAAATCAGTGTATGAAATGGTTGGGGTACTCTCCTTTTCTTCATTGGCATCATCTGACTTTACCAAATATGTCTTAGGGCGCTGGTTTTCATAATCATATGACGCCATCTCTTCCTTACTAATGTTCTCATCTAAGGTTTCATTTCGTTGCATCATATAGTGCAACAGCATGCCATTTCCACGAACTTTTAGATTGACCAGCTTTGCTTCTGCAAGTTCAATAAATTTTTCTTTTCTTTTTTTAAATTGCGCAATGACGGGTTCAGAAAATTCCGGAGGCATATTTGCCCGCAATTGAGGCACCCAAGCACTATCCTCTAAATTCTTAATCTTATAAATGACTTGAAACAACTCTAAGATTTGTGCGTCATCAAGTAAGAAATCTTTACTAAATTTAACGCCATAAGGACTACTAGGCTCTTTTAAAACCTTTACCTCAACCATTTCATTGTCATCGGTTAATGCATCTAAAAACTCTTCAAAAGCAGTAAAGTCCATTCCCATAAAATTAGCATGAATATCACACTCAAAGCCAAAAGAACTTTTGGTGTCCAAGCCTGTAAAATATAGCTCTATATATTGGTCTGCACCAGTACCCGTTTTTTTCACGCGCGCACCAACATTAACCAAATTTAAATCGGTGCTGTTATAAAAATACCCCGCTAACACAACTGACATTAAGCCTTTAATAGGGAATTGTTGTTCGGGAAATGCTTCCATATCTTTATAGTATATGGTGTCATGTTCATCGTTAGCTTCTATGAAAACGGCTTCTGTATCTTCATATTTTGTGACATTAATGCCACCCAATGAGGGGTTTTTCTCTATTAAAGTATAAAGATCATAGTACTGTAAGCGCTTCGGCTTATTCTGCCTTTTATAGGCTGCTGCCTTGCGTTTGAGGTTTGAGAGGTTTTCATTTTGTTCAGGGTTTCTGTTTTCAACTTCTTCTAAGTCCTTTATTTCCGATAGGACTTGCTGATATTCAACAAATGCTTCTCGCTCGTCACGCGATTTACTAGCAATTTTAGTGACGTAATATATATTGCCATCTAGCTTAACAAGATCTGCATCCGTTTCTTGGTTTTTATCTAGAGAAAACAATGACCACATGGTGTTTGCAAGCACCATCCTTCTTCCCTCGAAGAGTCTAGCTTCTTCTGAACCTTTTGGAATGAATGCTGTGTGGCGTTTAATGGAATCTAGAGATTCCTCAGTAATGGCTTGACTTTTTCCATCATTTGAAAAAAAACTTATTTGCTTATAACCTAAATCCTCCAAAATAAAATAACAACCGTTGTCTGCGTTTATCCTTCTATACTTCGTCTCTAAGCCTTTAATATCTTCTTCCCTCAAAAAGAGGATGTGCATAAAACCCTTCATGGCTTCTTGAGTGGCTTTGTCTTGAGTGAGATTATTATATCCTTTGTCTAAATCATTAAATTCAAGATCGATTGTGTTGTATGATTCTAGAAGTTTATCCTTTAAAATTGAGATAAAGAAATCAACAAACTCTTCCGTTAAAAGATTGGCCCTTTCGTCTGGTTCTTTTATATAATATGTTTCTTTTCTAGATAGCCTCTTTTTTTTGTCATTTATTTGGTAGAGATGCATTTTATAAACACCTGAAAGGCCAAATTCATTCTTTTCAGCGTCCAGTATAAAAATTTGACCATCATCGTTGGCTTTTAACTTTAGAAAATTTGCTTCCTCTTCTTTTGTACTTTGGTTAAATATCCCTAAATCTTCTTTAGCAACTGTTTGGGCATTTATGAATTCCTTGACATCATCATGATTCCCAAAAATATGCTTCCGATAGCATGGTATTGATTCGGAAATCATGGGTGAATCATCACCATTCACTGTTGTAACGCCCTCAACTTCATTAAGTTCCATTTTTTCATATACAACAATATTCGTCATTTACTCTCTCTGCACCCGTTTGTATTTACTCCAAAGTGATTCTATCAACAGAACGTTAATAAATTGTTAATTTATATTCTATAGCTTCAACAAGAAGCGTCGACAGTTTTCATATACTAAAATAAGTGTCTTATTTTAGTATATAGAGATATTCTACAACCAAATATGATTATATTTTCTAATCAATATTTAGCGCCCGCTATCTTCAAGAAAACCACCAAATCTTTTAAAAAAACATGTCCGACAAGCGGTTGCATTATCAGATATAGCCGTTTCACAAGGCTGGTGATGTTTTTGATTTTGGTTTCCCAACATAACCTCGAGCACCATGAACATTATCACCCATAAGCCCTTCAACAGTTCTACATGCTTCTGTAGCCTCATTATGACCTGCCCGCTATAATTAGATCCAGATTTTAGTTAGTAATGACTATGGTATTTGGATTTAATATAGGGGGAAGGTCAGTTTATCGTGCGTGTAGCAGGCATCTATGATGGCGATGAAATCATTGTCGATCGTAGCATTCAGGCCAAACATGGTAAGATTGTCGTTGCGGTGGTGGATAATGACCTCATCGTCAAGCGCCTCTACAACAAAGACGGTAAGATAAAACTAATCGCCGAGAATAAGGATTACCCCGACATCGAAATCCACAAAGAGCATGCCTTAAGCATCTGGGGTGTGGTTACGCGGGTGTTGCATAGGGTTTAACCTAAGAACAAGATAACTGTACTATTACCCTAAGGAGCTACCGCCTCTAGATTTATTATCATCCTCAAAAGGATAAGGAGGAAGCGTTGTGTTTAAGTAATCCTTTTCTGGGTTGACCTCTTCGACTCTACCTTCTAAAAAGCCTTCCAAACCATCGTATATTAGTATTTTACCCTCGTGCCCATCTTCTATGAATGCTTCTTTCATCCTTTTATCCTCATAATCTATCTTTCACGAATAGCTGCTGTAACACCTTCTCTAAATGACAGTATATTTGCATGTTGTTGCCATTTATGCTGTCAGTTTTTGATGAAATCAATTTTGGATAATATGATTTATACTGTCAAAAGTAGCTGTAATCGTTAGTGGACAAGGGTTTCAGAAGCGCATTGGAGTGATATTTGGCTTAGTTAGTGTCTAGGCCGCCTAGGGCTGTAGGTACTTTGTTTCTTTGAAATATAATGTCGATGAGATAAAATCTATATCAAATACAGTTACATTTAGCCAATTAATACCTAAATCTCGACAAAGTTGAAGAACCATCTTATCGCTGAGAATAATATGCCCAATAAACCATTAACACATCAAAATGATGTGGTCACAGTTTGTCGGAGGTATTTTCCTAGGATATTTCGTTGTTGCGTTTGAAGGCGGTAAATTCATTCTCAGTTGTAATATGGCTGTAACAATTTTGTGGTTTAATATATGTGAAGAAATACGTATGGAAACAAAAGATACATGGCTACAGATAAGCACATTAACACAACAATAAAAGCACCGCGCAAGCGTGGTTTTTTGCCGGAAGCGCCTCCCAGAGAAGTTTGGGTTGGGATTTTGGGCTTTCCGCTTATTGGTGTTGCTATTGGTGCATTTAACTATTTTCACGCCAAGAAAGATTTTAAGACATCGCTAAAGAAAAAAGTTCAAGTCGCTTATGATCGTCAAATCAAACAATATTGTCATACGCATGAAATACCACGTGAAAACCTCACGCATGAAGATTATGCAAAACTGATTGATAAAGAAAAGTGCATATCGGAAAGCCAAATTCTTGAAACCAAAAGAAGTTTTATAAAAGGCGGAAAACACGGCTGGACGATTGCAGGTGTCATTACCGGTTTTGCCGTTACCAGTATTGTTGGCGGAATATTTGTCACTACGGCACCGTTTTCTATACCAACAACTTTGTTTGTTGGGCTTATGGCTGGTGTAGCTGCAGTGGTGGGTGGGGTTAGCGCTAATTTCATGGCCGGCAAGGCGGTAGCACATGATGCCGATCAACTGATTTTGCAGGCGGTTAATAGCCCTAAGAACCAGCAAGGGATCGACCTTGTTGAAGCCAAACAGCAAGAAAAATCACATGATAAGCAAAAAGAACGAATTACACAGAAAATCATACAGCGTGAAAAGAAGTCAGGTGCAGCAGATCTAGCCGATCGGTTAGCCAATCCGGAGAAATATATTCCTGCGGATGGCTTTGTAGCACGCGAAAAAAATAAGAAAGAAGCAAGGCAAACTGCGATTGCGAAGTAGTTTTTCGTTTTTGTAATAAAGCTGCAACATCTTTCTGTTACACTTTAAACATAAGAAAGTTTTATACCTCAAGGACATGGTTTTTTCCAGTAGGTATGAATAGTAACAAAGATTTAACTATGCAGCATAGTACGCAGTGCAAAGATAAATTGAAGAGCTAAGAAATTATAATAACAGAAGTATAGGTGTTAAAAATGGCAGCAGAATTGACAAGCATAGAGCAACTGGAACAGTTAGCAGCAGATGCTAAATCAGCAGCAATAGCAGCGGCCGAGGCTGCAGCAGGCACAGAAAATGCTCAGCAATTACTTGAAGATGCTAAAACAGCATTAGAGGCGGCAAAGGCTGCATTTAACGAAGCACAAACACTGGTAAATACAGAAGTGTTAGAAGCAGCAGATGCTCAAGCAGCGCTGGCGGATGCTAAAACAGCATTAGAAAACGCAGAAGCAGCACTTACAACAGCAGAAGAAAACCTAACAACTCAAATAGAAGAAGCAAACGCAGCAGCGCAAATAGCAGCGGATACGCAGCAGGCGTATGACGATGCAGTCATTGAATTTAATGCTGCGAATGACATTCTTACGACGGAAACAGGTGAATTAGCTGTAGCAGAGCAGGCGCAAGAGACAGCGCAGAATGCTTTTGATGCTGCCGAAAATGCATTAAATACCACGACTCAGGCAAAAGAGACAGCAAAAACTGATCTGGCTAATGCTCAGACCGATTTGACGGCAGCGCAGGGTGATCAAGCATCAGCACAGACAGCATTTAATGATGTGATAGGCGGTAATAATCCACAGGACGTACTTGATACTGTGGCCGGATTAAATGATGCTAATAATACGCTAACGACAGCGCAGACGACCTTTAATGAAGCTCAACAGACATTCAATGATGCGACTCAGATTCAAGCGGATGCACAGACTGCAGCCACTGATGCAAATGCGGCATTGACTCAGGCAAATACGGACCTGACGACCGCACATACTGCAGCTACTAATGCACAGAATAATTTGGATGCAGCCAATGATGCCCTATTACCATTAAAGAGTACATATGATACGGCAGAAACAGCTCTAGAAACGGCAAATACAGATCTAGCAACAGCTAAAAGTAACTTTGATACAGCTGTAGAAGGTGGTAATTTAGGCGAAATTCAAACGGCTTTGGATGCATTGGATACAGCAACAGCTGAACAAGATACTGCACAGCAAGCATTTGATGCTGCTGAAAGTGCATTGGATACAGCAACTGGCATAAGAGATGCAGCGCAGATTGCGTTTGATAACGCAGATTCGGCATTGACTAATGCAACTCAGATTCAAGCGGATGCACAGACTGCAGCCACTGATGCAAATGCGGCATTGACTCAGGCAAATACAGATCTGACAATTGCAGATGCTGCATTTGAGGCGGCAGACAGTGCATTGATTGCAGCGAACGATGCACAAGTTTCAGCCCAGAATGCATTTGATAATGCTGTGACGGGTGGTAATGAACAGGCAATATTTGACGCAGCAAGTGACTTAAATGACGCTAATGCTGCGGTGGATGCCGCGACTCAGGCTCAAATAGACGCGCAAGCGATCATTGATGCAGCGGATGCTGCACTGCCAGGACTGCAAACTACATATGATAATGCAGAAGCAGCGTTAGAAACAGCTAATACAAATCTTGAAACGGCACAGAGTGAATTCAATGCTGCAAAACAAGCAGCACTTGATGAGGCAAAAGAAGCATCGGATGCAAATATCGCAAACGAACAGGCAGAGCTAAATCAAGCACAAGAAGAAGGTGATGTGGTGGATGCGCAACAACAAGTGTTTGATAATGAACAAGCAGTTGTACAGGCAGAGCAAAATGTAGATAATGCACAGATCATTGCAGATCAAGAGCAGGCTGAAGCAGATCAAGCTCAGGCGCTACTGAATGATATTGAACAAGATGCTTCCAATGCACAAACTTCATTTGAACAAGCAGCCGAAAATGCTGGCATTGACCTAAATCCAGACCCTGAACCTTTACTTGAAGCAGATGCTGCTGCAGGTGTTGGTGCTGGTGGTGGTATCCTTTCATTTGCACTAGGTGCATTGAATTATGCTTATCTAAGAAGCAACTTTAAAGATGGCATTAGCAATAATATTCAAAAAGGCTCAAGCTTTGACAACTTAATCGATCAAAAAGAAAAGTTTGTTGAAGCCGCTAAAAATAACTGGACTGTCTCGGGCGCAATGACGGGTGCACTAGCAGGCGTAGGTATTGCTCTAGGAACACTTACACTGCCAACTGTTGCTGCAACAGCAGGTGTAGTGGCTGCAATCGGTGTCGGTTCAGCAGTTGTTGCCGGTGTTGCTTCAAGAGCGATTGCAGGCATGAGTGCATCATCGCACGCAGATGCAACCATTGCTTCAGAAGTCGAAGCAGCTAGTGCAGCAAAAAGTAAACATAATATGCACTCTGTTGCAAAGAGTACACCTTACCAGAATCAGCAACCTGAACAGTCATTTGCAAGTCGTTTTGAGAAAAAACAGCCGAGCTTGATACTACAAAAGCAAAAACCAGAGAGCTTTAGCCAGATGATTCAAGAGAACCGTGAACAGGCTGCAATGCAACAAAAGCAGGTGTAATAAAACGTTATATTATTCTTAGGGCTATATTAGATTAGAATTAGCCTGATATGGCAACAGAGTAAAAAGCAATGCTGTGACACTTTAATGTAAAGTTGATTAAGCGCTCCCCCTATAAGCCTTAGAGCCTCGTTTTTTAACCATAATCATTTCACCCACCCGCCTTTGTTGATTGGTGGTAGCTTCATTCAAGCTTAGCCAATCGCTTCTAATGCTACTTTGTTATTTTGCGCTCGGTGCAGGCTATTTGAAATAATCACTTCCAAAAAGTTTTTAGGATACATCATTGGTTTTTCAGCTAAGGCTTGATGGTAAATCACCGTTGATGGGGTTAATCCCGGCAGTGAATTTGCTTCGATTACAATTAACTCATCGGTTTTGATGTTGAAGAAAATATCGATGCGGGCATAATTAGAAATGCCCAGCGCTTGAGCTACTTTTTGCACACGCTCTTTAAAGTAAGCCAGCTGTGTTGCGCTGATAAGGCTCTCAGGTGGAGGGGTGATATTAACGCCCGTGCCGCCTTGGAATTTTTCTTCTAGGCTCAGAATCTTATTCTCAGCCACGGTGATGCTAGGGTTCATCACATGATACTCGCCTGCTTTTTCAATCACACCAACGGTTAGCTCTAACCAACCCGTAAGGTCTGTATGAAGCAGCTTGGTTCTTTTCACGCTAATGGAGTCTGTTTCAATGAATCGCTCCAGCATAAATTCAGATACATCTTCTTTGGGCATCTCAATAATGGATGTTTGCTCAAAGAACGTACCAACAGGAACACTCGGGTTGCCATCTCTTAAACACTCAGCATAGGCCTTTAAATCATTTGGGCATTGCAAACATACAATCCCTGCAGAGCATCCATCATTGCGAGGTTTTGCAATCAGTCTTTCGCTTGCAAACTCTTTTTGAAGATTCTTCCACATTCTTTCGTAATCACTTTTACGAAATTTATCAAAATCGCTCACCGCAAATAGTTTGCGCTCACAGGTGGATACACCCTCTATCTGCGCGTCTTTGATGACCTGACCCGTTAAATATTTATCCATACAGAGTTTAGAGGCCTCTGAAAGCGAACCATTATGGGCAATATCATGTGCTTGAAGAATGGCTTGGAAGTCGCCATTTTCGCCAAAGCCACCATGCAAGCCAATAAAGACAAAGGCACCCTCATTTTTAGTGTGCTCAAGAAATTGCTCTAACGAATATTTTTTCGGATTCAACTCTTCGTCAGTAAGCTTAATATCATGAGATTGAATTCTACTTAACACCTCTTGTGCAAACTTTTTGGTTAGGGGGCTTTTTTCTTTGTAGCTATTACAATTATCTAAAATTTCTTCAACCGTGTGATTGAGTGCATAAGCGTAAGGCAAATGCCAGAAATTATGGTCTTTATCTAAGAAAAAAGGTGTGCAATTAAATGTATCTGAATGCATTAATTTAAGCCATACATTCGTACCGCTCATCAACGAAACTTGGCTTTCGGCACCTTCACCACCAAAGACAACATGCACATTTTTGCGGTTAGCAACTTGCTTTTCCACTCTTTTGGGAGCTTCAATACCATAGCGTTTGCAAGCATTTTGCATGATATAGTTAAGCACTTGCGTATGATTAAACCCAACATGCGCTGCCTGTTTAAACATAAAGCTATTTTGCTCCATGCCACTAATAGGGTTAAAGTCGGTGAAATAAACATCGCCACTTTGTGTGACCCAACCATCCATGCGCGTAAAATCATTAATCTCAAAATGTGTAAAGATTTCTTCCGATTCATGCTGAATTTTCTTAATAATTTCATCTGAAAAATTCGCAGGACATGGCAATCTGGTATCCGAATTTGGGAGATACTTGCTTCTGTAGTCAAAAATATGCCCATCTTCATAACTTATTTGAATTTCAGAAGGGAGGAGCGCCACTGCTTGATTATCAGGATTCTGAAGAACAATAATCGTAAATTCCTTGCCTTGACAGAATTCTTCAATGATGACTTCATTGCCGATATCCATTTGAAAAATCTTTTTAAGCTTTGCTTGCGCTTCAACAGGTGAATGGGCAGTAAACACCCCAATAGAAGAACCGCCCTCCACTGGCTTTAACACCACCTTTGATATCGCATTATTCAAGAAAAAGTCACTGATCACCTTATCGGTGTTTTTATTCTCTTTCTTCAATAAGGTTGATAATAGCGTTTTTTTGCCTAGCTGCTTTAAGCTTTGGGACGCATTATATTTATTAAACATTTTTTTGCATGTGGTTGCAGAAGGCCCAACATAAGGAATGTTGTGCTTTTCTAGCAAGGTTTGCAACTGACCATCCTCACCAAATTCACCATGAATCAGTGGGAAAACAAGGTCTAATTTTTGCAGTTCTTTCACAAGTGCTGCTTCATCATCGAAAGATGAAGATAAGTGAATTTTAAAGTCAAAATCAGAAGGTGTATTTGAATAAAGCTGTGATTTAGATATCTGGAAAAAATTAAGGTCGTGATCCACATAGAAAGGCACAATTTCTATCTCATCACCTTGCAAATGATCCATAACAGACCTTGCCGAATTGAGTGAAATACCTCTTTCAAGCGATGGTCCACCGCACATCACACCCACTTTAAACACTTTCTTACTATTGCTCATATTCCACTCTTTTTTCAAACTTAGTTTAGTAATATTGTAACTTTATAAATCTTTATTTCTTAATCTATTCTATTTTCTTCTTAGCGTCGATTCAAGCCTCTATGATAATTCACATCCCAAGGGGTTCATTAACATATCGAGTCGTTGATATTTTTCAGCATGATAACTGCGCTGCTTCTTCTCTCCAACAGGCTCTTTGATGTCTAACGCTTTTTGTAACCCTCTAAATGCTAGTGCAATAGAGTAGGAAATACCATAAGAGCCTGCTTCGGCTATCGTCCACGCATTATCCATATTAGTTTTGCCCACAGTAGGCGAGATGTTTGAAGATAAAGGCCGCGCACAAGCCCATGGCGTTATTTTAATAGCATGGTTTTGTGTTGTCGCATCAAAAACATTCTTTATTATCTCAAAATCACCGGCACATAATGTTGCTTTTTGAGCAATGCGATAGATAGATGCTACGTTTTTCTCGCCAAAAACCGCCTCCATAAAGTCGGGATATATTTCTATGAGTTCTTTGCATAATTTACTGATAAACCATTGATAGACTTCATGGTTTAAATCGCGGCCAAACCCTTCTCCGGCAAATGCTCTGAACCCACCTGCAATCATTTCGTATGATACAATATTGCCTTCATCATCCATCACATAGGTTGGGTTAAAAACGGGTGGGCCTAAATCATTTTTAGAAGCAATATGACGATGCGGAAGCGTTCCTTGTTGTTTCATTTTCGTTAGGTTTTCAAGTATCACCGCATCCGATATTTTTATACGAAGTGTGCCACCCACGACATCTGAAGAAGGAAGTTTTGAAGTGATATTATGTTTGTATAACAAGCCTGTTGTTCTGATGGCAAACACATATTGATGCTGATTACCGCCAATTTCTTTCTTTTTACCAGCAGCAGTAAAATGAAGTTGTGTCACTTTAGAGCCTTGTGTGGAAATATTTTCCAACACGTGCTCAAAATGCAGCTTCACTTTTTTGGCTTCCAAAATCGTCTCTAGCCTGTCCAGAAACTTCTTAGTATTAATCATTCCGCCTGGCTGAATGTAAAAAGCCACTGTGTTGGGTTTTGATTTATCAATTAATCGTCTAAACTCTGGGTGAGACTTATATATCTCATCATTATCAACAACGCCTAAGTCGCGTTCATCATACTCACCTTTTACAAGATACTGCTCAAGCTCTTTGACTGCTTCAAGTGCTTTCTCTTTTGCATGCCCCTTTTCACTGCGTTTGATGCAAATTTTACTGTCAAACACAAAGCCCGCTTCTTTAGCAATATCAAAATGCTCGTGCTGTTTTAAGTAAGACGCAAAAGACCGCCAATATTGAATACTCAGGTTACCAAAGTTCAGCAGTGCAGCTTTATTCTTTGCGTTAGATTGAATATTCTTAAACAGCTCGTTGATATATTGCTGACTTTCTGGGTTTTTATATTGAGGCGGGGATGTATCTTGCGGGTCACGATAATCATCTTTTAATGTTTCGTTAATCAGCAACCCACCAAGGCTGTAAGGCGTCATTAATTGCTGTTTTAAATCACTTGGAGTGGTGACATCAATCACGCCAGGTTCATCCACCCTCAAACTTCCTCCGCTTCCTGCTGAGGTTTCTATATCGCCTTTTTGTTTACGGTCGTAAATATTGATTTCAACATTTTTATGCAATCCAGCTAGCTCAATCGCTCTTGCATAAAGATAGGCCGACATTAACCCACAGATACCCGCTCCACAAATGTGAATGTGGCTTGGTAGTTGATTATGTTTATATTGTTTTTTCAGTTTGTCAGCAATTTGCTCTATTTGATTTTTAAATAAATCATGATCACTCAATGTCATTTCTTGTCTCAGCAATAGTACGTTATCTTTGTCATCCTTCGTCATTTGAACATACAAACATTAATAAAAAGTTAATAGCAGAAAGGAAATTTTCTTGTTATTAAATTTATGAGCTTTAATGTCAGATTTTCCATCTCTATTTACTTCAAAGAACAGAGGCAGATTAAGTTACTT
>CAYGTX010000036.1:0-11896 GCA_964352935.1 uncultured Rickettsiales bacterium
AAGTGCTTTACCTTGTGGAATTAGGAAATTACGTCCAAAACCACTTTTTACGCGAACTTCATCGCCTACACTACCTAATTTTGCAACGCTTTCTAATAAAATAACCTGCATTTTTCCTAATCCCAATTAATGCTTAAAATCAAATTTTAGTTCTATTCGCCTACGAAAGGAAGTAGCGCTAGAATACGTGCGCGCTTAATAGCTTTTGAAAGCTCACGCTGTTTTTTTGCACATACTGATGTAATACGGCTTGGCATAATACGGCCACGCTCAGATACATAGCGCACTAATAGGCGTGTATCTTTATAATCAATCGGCTGAGCTTTATCGCCAGAAAGTGGGCACTTACGCACGCGACGGAAGAACACGTTACGAACTACAGGAACCGGACGAGCTGGTGCACCTGCTGCTGTTTTTGCTGAATTTTCGTTTTTTTCAATCATGAAGTTTACCTTATATTTTTTACGTATTACGCAGCACTTTGCTGTTTCATTACTACAGAAGGGCCTTTAGAAGCTTCTTCAACACGAACAGTAAGGAAGCGAATCACTTCTTCACTTAAGCGGTATTTACGCTCTAGTTCGTTTAATGCTTCTGCAGGTGCATCGATGCAAAGGTGAATATAGTGACCTTTACGGTTTTTCTGGATTAAGTAAGCTAGGCTACGCAATCCCCAATATTCTTTTTTAATTACTTTTCCACCAAGCTCGCTTAGTGTTTTAGTAAAGCCTTCAGCCAACTTATCTGCATCTTGCTGCGAAGCTTCTTGTCTAACTACGAAGGTTGTTTCGTATAATGCCATGTGTAAATTCCGTCTTCATCATTGTTTTTAGCGACTTACTAATGCTCAACCAAGCTGGATAAAGCATACCTATCCCATAGGGCGACGTAGCATACATATTTTTAAAAACTATGCAAGCCCATTTCTTAACATGTTTTAGAACTAGGCTCTTTAGTTATTCAATTTTATGCTTATATTAGCAATAGGTGACTATAAAAATCAGGATTTAAAATGAATATCAACCCATTTATCGACCTTCTCGGTGCCGTTATTTCACTCTATACATGGGTATTAATTATTCATATATTACTAAGCTGGCTTGTTGCCTTCAATATCATCAATGGCTACCAACCTATTGTCAGAAAAATCCAAGAGGTGCTTTTTAGGCTTACAGAACCTGTTTTAAATCCTATCAGACGTTACATGCCGAATTTAGGGGGCATAGATATCTCACCTATAGTGCTCTTTTTATTACTCCGCTTCACAATGAGCGTGCTTTATACTTATTTTTATACCTATTAATAGCTATAGCGTGCTAATATTTAGAGTTGGCTAGAAAAACCAGTTTGCTACATTTGCGCAATCAGTATTGCCATTTGTTCATCAATAATAATATGTTCTTCATTACCAATCATTCTTAGAAGCTTTACTAAACCAATATATTCACCTGCAATCCATTTAGCATCACGCCTTACTTTGCCAATAAATTGAAAATGTCTCTCTTTATTTTCTTTAAAATTTCTTATTTCTTCTTCAATAACTTCACCCATTGGATTAATAAGCTGCATGATTAACTTGTCACCCTCTTGAATACCAAATACATCAATCCAGTACACCATCTTATCATCGTTGTTACTGATTTGTTTCCGTCTAAATTTTCCCTCTCGCGCACCTATTGCATAAGGTACTTTATCAACAAAATGCGCATTTAATAATTTTGTAGGTATATAGGTAAGCTTTCGCCTCGACTCCCTATCCCACAAAGGATATGCCTTTAAGCTACCACAGCGAAGTGGCTCATCACCCAGAAAAGGGTCAAAAAACTCATTGTTACGCTTAATAGTAAATTCAAGCTGTGGGTATGAAGCATTGCCAGACACACCAACAAGCCCTATTCGAGAGCCTTTCTGCACTTTATTACCCACTTCCACAAGAATGCTTCCCTTCATCATATGGCAATATTCCGTTATAAATCCGCGGCGATGTTGTATCACCACACCATTTCCACACTCTTTACCACGAACAGAACTTAATCCTGCCAAATCAACACTAATGTCATTCATTCCGTCACGCACAAATGTAACAACACCATCTTCCGCCGCTAATACTGAAACACCTTTCTTCATTTCAAGTGAGTCTTTTATCATGAAGCGTGTGCTTGTACTCCCCCTAAACGTCAAATGCTCACAGCGATAATCCTCTGCTGTTTCATCAGAGCTATAATTTGTATCCACATAGTTTGAAATAATACATGTATCACCATATTTACAATCAACGGGTATGGTTAAATCAAAACCATGTGCTGCGGATGCAATCCCCAATAATGTTATGGTAAGAAGGCAGTTCTTAAGAAACGAACCAGATTGTTTTATCTTATATGATAGGAGCATAATTCCATTCCTATGGCGTAAGCAAGCCCTAAGATTTACGTCAGTACATGTAAGGTTTTAGACATAAATTCACGACGGTAAATAACTGCAACCACTATAATACTGGTTATAATTAAACCAATTGGGCTAATATACCACGCAAGCGCAGCTAATCCAAAATAGTAGGAGCGAGTTGCAAGGTTAAAATGCTTTGCCGCATTCGATAGCATTGTCGCTGTTTTATGTGCATAGTCATTTTGACGTCGCAATTCATCAATGGTTTCACCCTCATGATAAGCGGGTGTAGCCGCTAGCAGCACAGCCGCATAATTAAATTGCCTTGTCACCCACGTAAATTTAAAGAACGCATATATAAAAGTAAAGAGTAGCAAGCTAGTTTTAAGCACCCACATTTGAATGGTTGCTTCATTGGTCCAACCAATATCTTTCATGATAATAATGGCCTTCTCGCCAAAACCAAGCGCTGCAAACGAGCTCGCGACCAAGAGCATTGAGGTTGAGGCAAAAAAGTTTGATGTTTGTTGCAAATTACTAATGATTCTAAGATCAATGAGTCGGTCAGCGCGCTTGACCATTTGGCGCATCCATTGCAAACGGTATTTTTCCATCACCGATACAAGGTTATTATGCATATCGTACCGTATTACATCTGCATAAAATGAATAAGCAAACCAAGATATTAAAAACCAAACCAGCGCTATAATATCAATCAGCGGTATAAAAAAAGTTCCCAGAAACATAGCTAACCTAGCCTTTCCCTAAAAGTGACCGCGTTGCTTGAACTACATTTTGTTGCAGCATGAGCGACTCACCAACCAAAAACACATGAACGCCACATGCATTCATACGTTTAATATCCTCATAGGTCTTTATACCACTTTCTGAAACGCTTGTATAGCCAGCAGGCGCAAGCTCAACCAAGGCTTCTGTGGTTGCAAGATCAACTTCAAGTGTTTTAAGATTACGATTATTAATGCCAAATAACGTGCTTTTTAAACACGATAATGCACGTTCCGCTTCTTCTTGGTTATGTACTTCAACCAGCACATCCATTGCAAGCTCTTGTGCTGCTACTTCAAGCTCCATCGCTTGATTATCAGAAAGCGCTGCCATAATCAGTAAGATACAATCTGCACCAATCGCACGCGATTCCACAATCTGATAGGGATCAACCATAAAATCTTTACGCAGGACTGGCAGCTTCACTGCATTTCTCGCCTCTTGCACATAGGCGTCTTTGCCCTGAAAATATGGCTCGTCTGTTAAAACAGAAAGACAAGCTGCTCCTGCTTCTTCATATGCTTTTGCAAGTGAAGCGGGGTTGAAATCAGGGCGAATTAATCCCTTACTAGGAGACGCCTTCTTAATCTCAGCAATTAGTGCATTACCATCTGCTTCAACTTTGCGCCTTAATGATGCTAAAAACCCTCTGGTAGGTGCAATGTCTTTGACTCTTGCATTCAATGCACCTTCAGTCACTTTTGCTTTGCATGATGCAATATGTTTGCGCTTATCTTTGATAATTTTTTCTAAAACATCACTCATTTGAAATTCTCACTAATTCACGTAAGATTTGTTGTGGTTTGTCGGTTTCTAAAACGTCCAGTGCCATTTTTACACCTTCTTTTAAATCTTCTGCTTTACCAGCAATATAAAGGCTTGCACCTGCATTAAGCGCCACAATATCGCGATAGGCTTCATTTCCAGCGCCACCAAGCAACTTATTCATCTCAATCGCGTTATGGTGCGCTGTGCCACCTTCAAGCGCTAGTTCTTCTGTTTGATGAAGTCCATATTGCTCTGGGTAAATTTCAAATCTTTTTACTTCACCATCTTTTAGTTCTGCAACATGCGTTACACCTGTCGTGGTCAACTCATCCATACCATCTGAACCATGCACCACCCATGCACGCTCAGAGCCAAGACGCTTCAATACTTCCGCCATTGGCTGGAGTAAACGATCATGATACACACCAATCAACTGAAACTTAGCCTCTGCTGGGTTTACTAATGGTCCTAGAATATTAAAAATCGTCCGCACACCCAATTCTTGACGAATAGGCGCTACGTGACGCATAGCAGTATGAAAACGCGGTGCCATTAAAAAACAAATATCAATTTCTTCGAGTGCTTTTTCCATCGTTGCTTTGCTTGCTTCGATATTTACACCAAGCTCACGCAGCACATCGGCAGAGCCCGAGCGCGACGAAATAGCACGATTACCATGCTTAGCAACAGGCACACCGCATGCTGCCACCACAAAAGCCACCGCAGTTGAAATATTAAACGTCCCTTTTGCATCACCACCAGTACCGCAAGTATCAAGCACCTGCTTGCTTGTTTCAAGCTTAAGGCATTTCACGCGCATTGCTTGTGCTGCACCGGTAATCTCATCCACGGTTTCACCATTTAAACGCAAGCCAACAAGTAACGCTGAAATTTGAGCAGGTGTTGCACCACCCATCATCACAATTTGGAACGCTCTGGCTGATTCTTCTTGTGTGAGATGTTGATTATTTACCAACTTATCAATACATGAAATTAGTTCGTTACTCATTCACAAAGCTCCAAAAAATTCTTTAATATGTCATGCCCATGTTGCGAGGCGATGCTTTCGGGGTGAAACTGCACCCCTTGAATTGGCATGGTTTTATGCTGTAAGCCCATAATCAACCCATCTTCAGTTTGCGCAGTAATTTCTAAACAATCTGGTAGTGATGACTTTTCAACCAACAAAGAGTGATAGCGCGTTGCATCAAACGGAGATGGTAACCCTTTAAACACTCCCTTGCCTTCATGGATAACGCGACTCACTTTTCCATGAATAGGTTCAGGTGCGCGAATCACTTTTCCACCAAATGCTTGCCCTATGCTCTGATGTCCTAAACACACACCAAAAATGGGCAATATGCCTGCCAATTGTTTCACAACATCCAAGCAAATACCCGCTTCATTGGGAGTACATGGGCCTGGCGATAGCACAATACCATTTATTTCCTTACGTTTTGCAATATCAGCCGCGGTGGTTGCATCATTACGCACCACTTCCACTTCAGCACCCAGCTCACTAAAATAGTGAAGCAAGTTGTAGGTAAAACTATCGTAATTATCGATAAGTAATAGCATGCTTTATTCTCTCTCTTCAAACTTTACGGCTTGTTTTGCCGCTTGCAGCAATGCACCTGCTTTATTACAACTTTCCTGATATTCACCTTCTTCAGTGCTATCAACCACAATGCCACCACCAGCTTGTATGTAAAGCTTCTTATCTTTCACAAGCCCAGTGCGTAAACTGATGCAACTATCCATATCGCCCGACGCCGAAAAATACCCTACACACCCCGCATAAAAACTTCTGCGCTCTGGCTCTAACTCTTCGATGATTTCCATCGCCCTAATTTTTGGCGCACCTGAAACTGTGCCAGCTGGAAAGCCTGCAATCAATGCATCTAGCGCATCTTTTCCATCTGCAATTTGCCCTTCAACATTAGACACAATATGCATCACATGCGAATAATGTTCTATGTGCATTTGCGACGTCACTTTAACACTTCCTAATGCAGCAACACGCCCAACATCATTACGACCCAAGTCCAAAAGCATTAAATGCTCAGCGGTTTCTTTACTATCTGCCAGTAAATCAGCCTCTAAAGCCTTGTCTTCGTCCGCATCTTTGCCGCGTTTACGCGTGCCAGCGATGGGACGCACTGTGACTTTACCATCTTTTAGACGAACTAAAATTTCAGGACTAGAGCCAACAAGCGCCGCGCCATCAATATTCATATAGAATGAGAATGGTGAAGGATTCAACCGCCTTAACGCGCGATAAAGTGCCATTGGCGAGTGCTTAAAATCGAGGGTAAATCGCTGCGATAACACCACCTGAAATATATCACCTGCTAAGATATATTCTTTTGCCTTACGCACCATATCAAAGAAGCGACTCTTTTCCATATTAGGGCGAGGCTCAAGCTGCTCTTCATCCATCTCTGGCAACAAATAGCTACGCTTTTTGAGCGGTTTATCAAGCTTTATCAGCACTTCTTTCAAACGCGCTTTGGCTTCCAACCATGCAGATTCAGCATTGAGATCTTCACGCTTTCTAATCGCTGAAATCACCAGCATCTCATCTTTTGCTGCATCAAACACAATCACAATACGTGGGCGCACATATACACTATCAGCGATGTTGATATTATCTTCATTGTGATGTGGCAACACCTCCATGTGCCTAACCATATCGTAAGACATATAGCCAAAAAGCCCATAAGCCATCGCTGGCAACTCTGAAGGAATATCTATCTTCGTTTCATCCATCAACGACCGAAGCGATTCAAACACTTCTTTCTGACAAGGCTTAAAATCATTAGACGAAGTAGGTGAATGATTAATTTCCGCCTTTCCATCTCTGCTGCGCCAAATAAGTTCTGGCTCAACCACAATAAAGGAAAATCGCGCTCTCGTTTCACCACCTTCAACTGATTCAAACAATGCTAAAAACTTTTCATTATCAAGTTTTGTGGCAGCAGATACAGGGGTTTCCATATCAGCAGAAAGTCGTGCCCATACAAGTTGTGCATTTTGATGCTTGAACTTTTCTTCAAAAACTTCAAATGAAGGAGAAATTTGCATTATTCACTGCCCGGCGCAATCACCTCATGGTTTATCTCAACTTCATAGATAGTTCCTAAATAAGCGAGATAAGCATCCATTAGTTCATTGTTAAAGTTTTCTTTAATTTCCTGCTCAACAGCAGCATGACCCTCAGCATCTTCTTCACGTGCTTTATCCGCTTCAACCACCTGCTCTAAACGACCAATGATATAACCACCATCCGCAGTTTTATATGCAGCTGTGGTTTCATCAGGCTTGATAGAGAAAATACTTTTTACAAATGCGGCAGGATATTCAGACTCTGAATCACCATTTGATTTACTAAAGCTACGTTGTGGCAAGAATCTGATACCGGGTACAGAAGCCAGTTTCGAAATTTCCGCCCCTTTCTTCACTTGTTCAGCAAATTCTACTGCCATTGCAAGTAGCAGTTCCTGCTTTTTCTTAGCTTTCCAACTATCAACCAGCTCAGATTTCACAGAATCTAGTGGCTGTAAACGCTCTTCGTATATTTTAGTAACCTTAATCACCGCATACCCTTCACCCGTATCAAGCGGAATAAGCGAAGACACTTCATCTACTGAAAAAGCGAAGCCCTGCTCTACAAGCGAGTTAGCTTTTTGTAATTTACCAAGTGATGCACTTGAAGCATTTACTTTACTTGCCTCATTCACCTCTAAACCGTATTTTTCTGCAAGTGCTTTAAAGCCCATACCGCCAGCGATATCATCTTCAATGCTGCTCACCGATGAGTAAAACAACTCTTCACCTTGTTGATTACGTAGTTGTTTTGCAATATCCGCTTTCACATCATTGAATGCAGGCATACTACTTTCTTTAATATCAGTAACTGTGAATATATGCCATCCAAGGTCACTTTCAGTTGGCTGACTATATTCACCTTTTTCTAATGAAAACACAGATTCGGCAATTGCAGCAGGTAAAACCGAACGTGCAACATCACCTAACTCCGCAAGCTCAAGCTTGATAGATCCTTTATCTTGAAGCGCATTAAATGCTTCTTCTGCTTCCGCTTTTGTATCAAAGAGATATTGCGACACTTTCCTCGTTTCTGGCGTTTCATATTGCTCTTTATTCGCCTCAAACTGCTCTCTTAACTGCTCGTCACTAAAGTTTAATTCACCTTCAACGATTTTAGGTGTTATTAACATATATGAAATATCACGCGCTTCTGGCACGGTAAATCTTGCTTCATTATCGTGATAAAACTCATTCAGGTCAGCATCACTAGGCTGAGGCACACCCTTTACTTGGGTGGTAGGAATAACTAACAAGTCTGCGATACGCGTTTCATTATTCGCCTGATATAGCTCATTTGAAAGGATTGAAATAAACGGCTCAGCTTCAACGAATGCACTCACAAGAAAACCTAGCGCCATATCATTTGACAACGCATCCACATATCGTGTTTCTGTAAGACCATTATCTCTTAATACTTGAATAAATTTTTGTTTATCAAATTTACCTGTATCATCATTAAACAATGGTGTGCCTGCAATGCGCTGATAAACCACTTCTTTACCGACGGCTAGTTCTAAGTCTCGAGCACGCTGTGAAAGCAACTCTTCTTGCACCATTTGACTTGCCACTTGCTGCCTTAGCCCTAAAGCTGCAATTTCACTTTCACCAAGCTGCTTTCCAAAAAGTTGGCTGTAACGAGAGATTTCACGTTGAAGTGCCTCATTATAATTTTCAAAAGGAATGGAAACATCGCCAACCGTTGCGATTGATCTTGCGCTATTGGTGCGGAACATATCACCCACTCCCCATAGTACAAAGCTAATGGCTACTAAGATAAGTAAACCTTTAACAAAAAAACTTTTAGAACCAGAACGCAATTGCTTTAACATGTTTTTCCTCTATTTTTGAGCCATAATCGTCTCGAAATAATGAAAGCCAAGATAATGCTGCAAGCGCCTCTCTGCAATAGAGAATTTCAAAATGTTTGCGCTAGGCGTTTTTTTTATTTATAACACGCCCTTAAAATCAACAAAAGTTGCATGGAATTATGACAAAACAGAGCTATCTAATCGCTGGAAACTGGAAGATGAACGGACTGCTAGTAGAATCTATGCAGGTTATGAAGTCACTTCGTTCTCATATTTTACGCAAACCACTCAAAAAAACAAAATTGGTTCTCTGCCCTCCTGCTACATTATTAAGAGATATTGCTGAAAAAATCCCTGGCACGGGCATAAGGCTTGGTGGACAAGATTGTCACCAGGCAAAATCTGGCGCACATACTGGCGACATTAGCGCTGCCATGTTGCGTGATATGGTGTGTGATTATGTCATCGTCGGCCACTCTGAACGCAGAACAAACCATAAAGAAACAAGTGAGCTTGTGGCGCAAAAGGCCGAAGTAGCGCACAAAGAAAGTTTAATATCCATCATCTGTATTGGTGAAACCGAAGCAGAGCGCGAAAATGGCTCGGCTTATGAGGTAGTTAAAGAGCAGCTTTTCGCATCCATTCCAAAATCTGCCAACGATGAAAACACCGTTATTGCCTATGAGCCAGTATGGGCAATTGGCACAAATAAAGTACCGACTGAAAATGAAATTAAAGAGATGCATCAGTTCATTGTGAAAACTGCACAAGAATCACTAAAGCAGTTTGAAAAAAATATCACAGTACTGTATGGTGGCTCGGCAAATGAGAAAAACGCAAAAAAGATACTCTCACTTCCATCGGTAGACGGTCTTCTTGTAGGAAGAGCAAGCCTTGAAGCTGACAGTCTTTGGGAAATCTTACAAATTGCTGAAAGTGCGTAATAGCAACCCACTTTATTAGTGCAGGTTGTGTGCTCAAGTTTTAAATGAAACGACTAATTAATAGCAGGATAAATTATGTTAACTGTACTTCTTGTTGCCCAAGTAATTATTACCATTGCTATGATTGGCATTATCATGATTCAACGCAGCTCTAGCGATGGTTTGAGTGGCATTGGTGGCGGTGGCGCTTCAGGTGGTGGAGGAATTATTTCTAGCCGCGCAACTGCAACAGCACTGACACGTGCAACAGCATTCCTTGCAGCTCTCTTTATGATAAATGCTCTTGCAATGGCTACAATCACGGCACGCAGCAACCAATCTGAGCCTTCCGTTATTGAAGCCATCGGTAATATTGAAACGAACACAGCACCAACTGTTCCTGTTGCACCATCAGAAGATAGTGACACAACAAGTACTCCTTCTGTTCCTGTAGCAGAGTAATATTTTCAACATTCGAGAGACAAGAGAGTTTAATTACGCATATGGCAACACGGTTTATTTTCATCACGGGTGGTGTGGTTTCTTCGCTTGGAAAAGGCATTGCATCAGCAAGTTTGGGTGCACTGCTTCAAGCACGAGGTTATACCGTTCGCTTACGCAAACTAGACCCATACCTTAATGTTGATCCAGGTACCATGAGCCCAACGCAGCATGGTGAAGTATTTGTAACCGATGATGGCGCAGAAACCGACCTTGACCTTGGACATTACGAGCGTTTTACAGGTGTAAGTGCAAAAAAAGGCGATAACGTAACCACAGGCCAGCTTTATTCTAAACTATTAGCAAAAGAAAGACGCGGCGACTATTTGGGCGGAACTGTTCAGGTTATCCCACATGTAACCGATCTTATTAAAGAATTTGTGAAGAATGACACACAAGACACCGATTTTGTGCTGTGCGAAATTGGTGGTACAGTAGGTGATATTGAAGCACTTCCATTCTTTGAAGCCATTCGTCAGTTAGGCTACGAGATGGGGAGAGAACAAGCGCTTTATATCCATTTAACGCTTGTGCCATATATTCCTTCCGCAAAAGAACTTAAAACCAAACCAACACAGCACTCTGTAAAAGAATTGCGCTCTATTGGTATTCAGCCAGACATTCTATTATGTCGCGCTGATCGTGAAATTCCTGAAAATGAAAAGAAAAAAATCGCACTTTTCTGTAATATTCCTGAAGATGCGGTAGTTTCTGCTCTTGATGTGAAAACTATTTATCAAGTACCTGCAAACTACCACCAAGAAGGCATTGATACGCAAGTATTGAAACGCTTTGGCTTACCTTACGAAGAAACACCACAAATTGATGTGTGGCGCGATATTAGCGAAAGATCATTAAACCCAAATGGTGACGTTACTATTGCGGTAGTTGGTAAATATACCAAATTAAGCGATGCCTATAAATCACTAATTGACGCACTTGAACATGGCGGTATTGCTCATAGTCTTCGTGTTAAAATTAAATGGGTAAACTCACGTATATTTAAGCAAGAAAATGCCGCTGACCGATTAAAAGATGTACATGGAATTCTTGTTCCAGGTGGATTTGGCGAAGATGGCTATATCGGAAAATTAGCAGCGATTACCTTTGCCCGTGAAAACAAAATTCCATTCTTTGGTATTTGCTTTGGTATGCAGCTTTCGGTCATTGAGGCAGCGCGTAACTTAGCTGGGATTCCCGAAGCAACCACTAGCGAGTTTGCTGATTCTGAACATGCCGTAGTTGGTTTGATGAAAGAATGGGAAAAAGATGGTGTGAAGCACACACGCACCAAGAAAAGTAATCTTGGTGGCACCATGCGTTTGGGTGCCTATGATTGCAAACTCAAAGAAGGCAGTTTAGTTCGTGAAATTTATGGTCAGGAAATGATCAGCGAACGTCACCGTCACCGCTATGAAGTCAATATCAACTATATTGAAATATTAGAAAAAGCAGGGCTTCGCTTCTCTGGCATGTCACCTGATGGCAAATTACCAGAAATCGTAGAAAACCCTAACCATCCTTGGTTTGTTGGTGTGCAGTTCCACCCCGAGTTTAAATCTCGCGCATTTGATCCCCACCCTCTCTTTGCAGCTTTTGTTGAAGCGGCAGCCAAAC
>CAYGTX010000037.1:0-11792 GCA_964352935.1 uncultured Rickettsiales bacterium
TTTCAGGCTGGTGCTTGGCATCGGATAAAACCAAGATGAGTAAATCAAAAGGCAATGTGGTCACACCTGTTGAGTTGATTGAAAATAAAGGTGCAGATGCGGTGCGTTTTTGGGCTTCAACCTCACGCTTGGGTGCGGATACGGCATTTTCTGAAGATGTGCTTAAAATTGGTAATAAACTCGTCAATAAATTGTGGAATGCCACTAAGTTTGCAGCCATTCACCTAGATAAGCTAGAAGCTGAGCCAAGAACAGCAGCAGAAGATTGTGGTGCTGGCTATATTGGCGAAGCGCTAGATAAGTGGATTTTAACTCGCTTGGGTAAAGCGGTAGAAAAAGCGACTGCTGAGTTTGAAAAATATGAATATTCAAATGCACGTGCTGCGGTAGAAGATTTCTTTTGGAATGATTTCTGCGACAACTATCTAGAATTAGTGAAAGTGCGCGTGTATGGTGAAGCGGAGGGTGTTTCTAAGCAAGCGCAACTGAGTGCGGTACACACGATTTATCACTGTTTAGATGGTATCTTGCGTTTATTCGCACCATTTACACCGCATATTACAGAAGAACTCTATACCCATATCTTTGATAAAAAAGTCGAAGAGTTTGGTGGCTCAATCCATGGGTGTGGCACATGGCCAGCTTCAGGTGACTATCCTCGTTTCGAAGCAGAAGAAAAAGCAGGTATCGCAGCAGTTTCAGTATTAAATGCGGTGCGTAAGCTTAAAGCTGAGCGTGGCGTGTCAATCAAATGGCCATTGAAAGTGATTTCAGTGGAAGGTGAAGGTGCTTTACAATCACTTGAAAACTTGGCGGATGATCTTAAAAACGTTACTAACTCAAGCGCCATTGCATTTGAAGCAACTGAGACGAACGCAGAGCAAACAGGTTTAACAGAAACAGACGATAAGAAATTCAAGGTTTCCGTTGAATTTGCTGAACAAGCAGATGTTGCTTAATAATTAGTAAAATTTGCACTCTTTTGTGACCAAAGGGCTTAGGCACACTTAAAAGTTTAGCAAAACTTTTAAGTGGCAAATAAAAAAAGGAATAAAAATGGGTAGAATTCTATCTGGCGTACAACCAACTGGTAATTTACATTTAGGAAATTATCTTGGCGCTATCCGTAATTGGGTGGATATGCAAAAGCAGCATGAAGCGTTGTTTTGCATTGTTGACCTGCATGCTATCACCGTACCACAAGACCCAAAAGCTTTAAGAGCAGCCACGCTTGAAACAGCAGCTGCTTACATTGCATGTGGCATTGATGTAGAGAAGTCAGCCATTTTTGCACAATCAAGTGTGCCTGAACATTCAGAGCTTGCATGGTTGCTTAGTTGCTATACGCCCATTGGTTGGTTAAACCGTATGACGCAATTTAAAGAAAAAGCAGGTAAGCAACGCGATAATGCTGCATTGGCACTCTTTAGCTACCCTGTGCTTATGGCTGCTGATATCTTGCTTTATAATGCTACGCATGTGCCTGTAGGTGAAGATCAAAAGCAACATCTTGAACTTGCGCGTGATATTGCTGGTGCATTTAATCGCAGATATGAGCAAGAGCATTTCACCTTGCCAGAGCCACTCATTATGGGTGAGGCAACGCGTGTGATGAGTTTGCGTGATGGTGCTAAAAAAATGAGTAAGTCAGATGAATCTGAAAATTCACGTATTAATCTGACGGATAGTGCTGATGTAATTCGTAAGAAAGTTTCAAAAGCAAAGTCTGATGCTGAAATTGGCATAAAAGTGGATGAGAATCGCCCTGAAGCGACAAATCTACTTACAATCTATGCTTCCATTAAAGGCATTAAACGAAGTGAAGCAGAAAAAGAATTTCCTGAAACTGGCTTTGCTGAGTTTAAGAAAATATTAGCGGATGCATTGATTGCAGAGCTTGAGCCTATTTCTATTGAAATGAGTAAATTAAGGCAAGATGAAACCTATTTAAAAGAGATTTTAAAGAAAGGTACAGAAAAAGCCCGCAGCCTAGCAGCAGAAAATCTGAAAAAAACGCACGAAATTATAGGTTTATTGAGCAGTTAGGTTTGCATTTTAAAATAAGCTGTGCTATTTAACCCTTGCCTTTGTATACCCTAAGATAGCGTAGGGTAAGTCTAACCGTGAATGGTAGCTATGACTAACGATACAAGCTCAGCTGATAAAGTTCTTCTTACTGAAGATATGATTGACCCTCTTTTAAACCTTGAGGATGAAATCAATCGCCTTCGTAAAGAGATGAATGCAGTTATTCTCGCACATTATTATCAAGATTCTGAAATACAAGATATTGCCGATTTTGTTGGTGATTCACTTGATTTATCACGTAAAGCTGCTGCAACGGATGCAGATGTTATTGTTTTTTGTGGTGTACGATTTATGGCTGATGTTGCCAAAATCCTTAGCCCAACTAAAAAAGTACTTCTTCCAGACTTGAAAGCTGGCTGTTCGCTTGAAGACTCTTGTAAGCCTGAAATGTTTAGGAAGTTTCGTAAACAACATCCAGATCATATTGCGCTCACTTACATTAATAGCTCTGTAGAAGTAAAAGCGGCTTCAGATATTATTGTAACTTCATCAAATGCAGAGCATATCATCAATCAACTTCCTGAAGATAAGCCTATCTTATTCTCGCCTGATAAGTTCTTAGGTGGTTATTTGCAGCGTAAAACTGGTCGTGAAATGACGATGTGGAATGGTAGCTGCATGGTGCATGAGCGCTTTTCTGAACAAGAGGTGATACGCCTTAAAACAAAACATAAAGAAGCTATGATCATTGCTCACCCTGAATGTCCTGAGCATTTGTTGAAATATGCCGATCACATTGGCTCAACATCTTCGTTAATTCAATATGCTAATAATCATAATGGTGGTGAGTTTATTGTATTAACAGAGCCTGGCATTATCCACCACATGCGCCAATCCTCACCTGATAGTACGTTTTATGAAGTTGGCGCGCTTCAAGAAGGTGCATGCACTGCATGCAATCAATGTGAGTATATGCGACTTAATACACTCGAAAAGCTTTACCTTTGTATGGTAAATTCATCACCTGTTATTGAACTTTCAACTCAAACTATGAATGATGCGCGGCACTCTTTAGAGCGAATGTTAGAGCTTTCTCCTGCTGCAAAAGTAACTAAAAATAACAGTTCTGGTTCGTCAAAAAGTTCAGTTGTTTCAGCAACTTAATACCCATAGTTTGACTAAATATATACTTTTATCCCCAGTTGTGTTATAATTGCAACAGGTGCGGCTGTAATATAGTCTCAGTAAGGATATTTTTTAAGAATATATGCAATGATTGATGAAAAATCATAAAAAAATGGTTGCTTATTTAGGTGGTTTTTTAACTTTAGAGTGAAAATTGTTAACTTTAAGTGTAATTTAAGTTACTATCAATTCAAATACACATGTAGTGTGTTTAATGCTTTAATCAGTAATGTGAGGGACTGAAGCATGAAAAATGACAACCGAATGTATCGGGGGGAAGCAGAGATGTCGTTACTAGAAGAAGTTGAAAAACTCAGGAACGCGCCTTTACCAGATGTAAGAGTTGCAGTAGCCAATAAGGTGTCTGAATTTTTCTCAGAAAGCGTTTTTGATAAATTTGAAAGCAAACTCGCCTGTGAAATATTGCGATTATTAACTCGTGATGTTGAGGTTCGAGTGCGCAAAGCACTTTCAGAAAACCTTAAATCTAACACATCCATACCGCGTGATATAGCGCTAACCTTAGCGCATGATGTATTGGAAGTTTCAACACCAATTTTAGAGTCTTGCACCTTATTAACAGATGAAGATCTGGTTGAAATTGTCAATAGTGCAGAGGAAGTAACTAAGTTAGAAATTATAGCAAAACGTACCAAGGTATCCGAGCCAGTGAGCGGTGCTATTATTGCTCGCAAACAAACTAATGTTATAGGAACTTTACTTAGTAATAATGGTGCATCGATCTCTGAGGGTGATTTACAAATACTTATTAATCAATATTCAAAAGAAAATTCTATTGTTGAAAAGTTAGTATTCAGAGGTGATTTACCACTTTCAATCGTGATGAAGGTAATGGAGTTTGTTTCTGATAACTTGAAAGAACAACTGAAATCAAAATATAAAATTGATAGCAATACGGCTGATGATATTGCAGAAAAATCACTTGAGAAGGCAACACTCGGTGTTCTAGAGCAATCAACCGTTAGTAATACAATGCAACAAGAGGGTTCACCAGCTACTGAAAACAACTTCATGCAATCAGAGCAGGGTGTGCCAAAACTTGAGAAAATGGTGGATCCGCTGTTAATGAAAAAGACAAAGGAGCTTGTTGAATATCTTAAAAAGACTGATAAATTAACTTCTTCTATTGTTCTAAGATCTCTATGTGAAGCCAATTTACCATTTTTTGAAGTAGGTCTTTCTAGATTAGCTGGTATTCCGGTTATGAATGCTCATATGTTGGTATGGACTTCAAATCCTAGTGCTTTTCATTCACTCTACAAACGTGCAGAAATGCCCATGAGTACGTTACAAGCGGTAGAATTGATATTGTTGTTTATGAAGCAAGAATCCATGGTTGATTTAAATGGAAGTAGTGCAAAAAGTGTTATTCGTCAAAGAGTTGTTGAGCGAATCTTAAGTGGTGGTTATGATAACTCGGTGCCATTAATGCCATATTTTATGACGCTTATAAATAGTAAAATAACGACTAAAGATATCTTAAATTAGGCGTGACCTATTTCATAAGAGTAATGAACAATATCGTTTACCCCTAGATTGCGTGTTGCTTTAGACCATTTTTCAATATTTTTTGTATTAAATATTATGTCGTCACTGGCTTCAGTTACAAGCCAGCTATCATCATTTATTTCGTTTTGAAGTTGGCCAGCCTCCCAGCCAGCATAACCTAATGTAAAGAGGCTTTCTTTTGGTCCGCTTCCAATAATAATATCATTTAACACACTTTTTGAGCTTGTTAGAGAATAACCAGAAGAAATCCTTATAGTTGAAGGTTTGTCATAGTCATCAGAATGTAAAATATAGCCTTTAGAAATTTCGACAGGGCCGCCCAAATGTAAATTTGGAAATTGTTCATAATCTTGAGAAGCAATATTGAACTGATTAAAAACCAGTTTCTTGCGTGATTCGGGTAATATGTGGTTTATAACCAAACCCATTGCACCAAATTGATTATATTCACATAGGTAAATAATGGCTTTTTCAAAATATGAACCATGGAGCTTGGGCGAGGCAACAAGCAGCTTTCCTTTTAGGTCGTCCAAAAATGTGAAGTGACTATTAGAAATCATTTGAATATGATGCTCCTTTAAGCTTAACATAACTGTATATGGGTTAAATAATGTATTTTTACAAGGCTGATATGTTAAAAAAGTTTTTTATTCTCTTTAATTTTTGTTTGCTAATGTGCGTTAGTAGCTTGGCGCAAGCCGATTTGTTTACGGAGTGGAATGATTTTCCTCATTCTAAAGTGCGATTAGGTGGAATAATTGAGGGTAAGTCTAACCAAAAATACGCTCTTTTCGATATAAAACTAGAGGATGGTTGGAAAATATATTGGCGCGAAGCTGGTGATGCTGGTTTCCCAACTGCAATTAAGTTGTTAGGCGATGATGTTAAAAAGCAAGAGCTTCTATGGCCTTATCCAAAACGCTCAGTAGCTGAGCAGTTTGGAATACGTTTAGAAAGTTATGTTTATGAGAATAATGTTACGTTTCCAATAAAGGTAGTTTTTAAAGAAGGCACGCAGCCATCGCTACTCAATGTTGATGTTGAGTATGGTATTTGCAAAGAAATTTGTATTCCAGTTCAAGCGTCCTTGCAAAAAAATGTTGCTTTACAGAATTTGGATTCAAATTCACTCGAAACACTAACGGCTGCTTTAAGTAAAATTCCAGCTAATATTAATAATAGTGGCTTTGAGGTTATTGCTGATTCATTAGAATTTACCAAAGATAGTGGTGGTTTAAAGTTTGCTACAACTATTAAGTCGGATGCTGGTTTTTCAAGTGATGCTGACATATTTATTGAGAGTAAAAGTACTCTATTCTTTGTTAACCCTAAATATGAATTAATAGGTAATAGCCGTCACTACGTTTTCGATGTTGTGTCTAATGATGAAGTTAAAGCAGGTGAATCTCTCCCTCTAACCTTTACGATAGTAAATCAAGATAAAGCAATAGAAACAACAGTTTCTTATGTGGGTGAATTTCCCGAAATGCCATTAGATGAAACTGAACCGCAATTAGCAGGGGGGACAGCTATAGCAAACAGTATGCTAATAGTTCCTAGTCAGCCTGCACTTACTTATAATATTGCGTTAATACTTCTCTTTGCATTTATTGGTGGTTTGATTCTTAATGTAATGCCTTGTGTGTTACCAGTGCTATCCATTAAGCTTCTAGGAATATTAAACCATCAAGATGATTTTAAAGTATCTACGGCACGTATTAGTTTTTTATGTGCTGCTGCAGGTATCATTGTCTCGTTTGTGGTATTGGCACTATTGGTGATTATTCTTAGATATTTAGGGGTCTCAGTCGGGTGGGGGTTCCATTTCCAACAGCCATATTTCATCGTGATTATGGTGCTGATACTTACGTTCTTTGCCTGTAATTTATGGGGTTTGTTTGAAATTAAAATGACCTCACTTTTATCCAATAAACTAAGCTCTGCCTCAGCAAAGAGTGGTCAAATGGGGCATTTTCTAACAGGTGTGCTAGCTACGCTTTTGGCAACACCTTGCACTGCACCATTTCTAGGAACTGCAGTGGGGTTTGCATTAGCACAAAATGGATTTTACATTATATTGGTTTTCTTGAGTATGGGGCTAGGAATGGCCATGCCTTATTTTATACTTATATATAAGCCTACATTAATTAAATATCTTCCAAAACCTGGGAGGTGGATGGTTGGTGTTAAAATGTTGATGGGCGTACTATTGATGCTTACAGCTGCATGGCTGGTTTGGGTAAGCGCTGCTCAACTGGGTGAGGTGGGTGCTAAAGCACTTGGACTGATTGTAGTGTTGATTATTATTAATCTTATTCCAGCTATTTGGAACAATGAAAAGATGCGAGCAATTATCATTGTGTCGTTTGTTATCTGGGCTTTAATGTTACCTACGAATTTCTCAAATCAAGCAGTTATAAACAAAGAAGGTGCGGAATCATTAAATGAATTATGGAAGTCGCTTGATGTTAATAAGATTCAACAATATCTAGCAGATGATAAAATAGTATTTGTTGATATAACCGCTGATTGGTGCTTGACCTGTAAGTTTAATGAGTTGTGGGCATTTAATAATGATGCTGTGCAAATGCGATTAAAATCAGATGATGTGGTAGCAATGAGAGGTGACTGGACGAACAGAGATGATGCAATTTTATCTTATCTTCAGTCACATGGGCGTCAGGGAATACCATTTAATGTGGTCTATAGTAAAGATAATCCAACAGGAATAGTGTTACCTGAGTTATTAACTGAAACAATCATCTTAGAATCTTTAGATAAGTAAATTCTTAGAATTTCTGGTTAATATCGATATAATGCTGCATTGCAGCAATGGTGCAGATATCATATTTTACTTCTTTTGCTTCTTCCATCGCAAGGAGTAATTCTCCATCAGTCATGTAATATGCTTTGTCTTGCATGGGCTTGGTGTATTGTGGTTCAGCTTTTGATTCTTTATGGCTTGTAGCTGTATTGCTATTGTTTACTTCATATTTTTTTGTCTTCTTGACCATTCTCATAAGATACATCCTGTTTTTCTTAAATAACTTATTCTATATTTAGGTTAACAGATAAATATTGCGTCTATATTACAAATTAAAAATACATAATGATGGTTAAAATAGTGCAACGCTATCTAAAGAAAATGAATGATTATATTGATTCTTTTCTACATAAGGAAAAGCACCAGTTGATTTTGTGGATACCTGTTCTATTTGGACTAGGTACCACTATTTACTTTGGCTTAAACACTGAGCCAGAGATAAATAAGAGCATGGGTTTAAGTGCCTTATTTGGTACATTAATCATACTTTCGCGTCAGCATAAAAAACTTATTTTACTATTGCTTGTAGCATTGCTTGTTTCAGGTGGGTTTGCTGTTGCCAAACTAAGAGCACAACAAGTGCAAGCGCCAGTCATTGCTGATGAGTGGAAAAGAGCCTATAGCATTGAGGCAATAGTAGAAAAAATTGAAACACAGAGCAGAGGTGTTCGCATTTGGTTTAGTGATGTAGCAATTGATAAAGTAGAAACAGCATGGACACCAAAATATATACGTATCAGCGTTAACACCAATATTGACGGCGTGAGAGCAGGCGATAAGGTGTGGTTGAGGGCTATTTTATATCCACCGCCACGTCCAGCCATGCCGGGTGCTTACGATTTTGCAAGGCAGGCTTATTTTCAACAAATAGGTGCGGTTGGCTATAGTGTTAGTAAAGTAAAGGTGCTTAATAAATCTGAGAAATTTGACTTTTATACTTGGGTTGCTGATATCAGGCACTCTATTGCTGAGCGTATTCGAGTAAATAGTATTGGTGAGGATGAAGGCGCAATATCCGCGGCACTATTAGTAGGTGATAGGGGTGCAATTAAAAAGCGTGTGGTAGAGCAAATGCGTGATGCAGGTTTAGCCCACCTTCTTGCAATTTCTGGGCTTCACCTAGCATTAGTTGCTACTATCTGCTTCTTTTCTGTTAGACTATTGCTGGCACTATCTGCTTTTTTAACTTTGCGCTATCCAATAAAGCGATATGCAGCCTTGAGTGCGATTGTGTTTAGCTTCTTTTATTTATTGATAACAGGTGCACCAATATCTGCCGAGCGTGCATTCATTATGACTGGCTTGGTGCTACTTTCTGTCGTGCTTAACAGAAGTGTAACGCCATTAAGATCGATTGCACTAGCGGCCTTCATTGTATTGCTATTTACGCCTGAAAGTATTCTCTCACCTAGTTTCCAAATGTCTTTTGCAGCAGCGGGTGCATTAATTGCAGCCTTTGAGTTTCTTAGAAAATACATGGCTGGTTTATTACAAGATGCAGGCTTAATGCGGCGTCTCTCTGTTTACTTAATTGGAACATTACTTTCATCGCTGGTGGCTGGCTTGGCAACTGCGCCATTTGCGCTTTATCATTTTAGTCATATGAGTAGCTATAGTTTATTGGCTAACTTAGTGGCAGTTCCGCTGACTTCATTATGGATTATGCCATGGGGCGTGTTGGTGTTTCTTCTATTGCCATTTGGGCTTGAATCAATTGCGCTTTACCCAATGGGGTGGGGCATTGATGTTGTGCTTAATGTGGCGGAGTATGTTTCAGCCTTACCTCAAGCAACTCCTGCGGTGCAAGCGCTGCCCATCACATCTCTTGCATTGATAACCATAGCAATGCTATGGCTTGCATTATGGAAAACACGTATTCGTGTGTTTGGTGTAGTGTTATTAATTCCAGCAATCTATCTGGCTGCTATACAACCTATCCCCGATATATTGGTAGATGAAAATGGTAAGATGCTGGCATTTTTAAATGATAATGAAATATATGAATTTCCTGCCGCAACTACACCTCGATTCGTGAAAGAGAGCTGGATGGAGCGTTTAGGACAAGCAGATAATATTAAGCTAAAAGATGGAGAATCAAGTGCGAACATCAAAAATGAAGGTGACAGAAACTTTGTGTATAGTAAAGACGGCTTAAAAATTTTATTTGCACACGATAAACCATATGCCAACCTCAGATGCGATGAGGCAGATTATCTGGTGGATATGTATTGGTATGAAATTATGCACTGCCCAAATATACCCACGCTTTTTAATAGGCAAGACTTAGATTTAGATGGCACGCACGTGGTTTATTTGCAAGAAGGTGAATTGCCACGTGTAGAAAATGTGAGAGCGCATCGTGGTGATAGACCGTGGTGATACGTGACTTAGTTCTTTTCATGCCGTAAGCGATTCCAATAATCTAGTCGCTTCACCATTTCACGCTCAAAGCCTCGTTGTTTTGGCTGGTAGTATGATTGCCTTCCCATATCATTAGGGAAATAATCCTGACCTGAAAAACCATCTTTATCATCGTGGTCGTATGCGTAATTTGCACCATAGCCAATGTCTTTCATCATCTTTGTTGGAGCGTTTAGAATATGCATCGGTGGCGTAAGTGAGCCAGAGGCTCTTGCGTCTTTTAAAGAAGCCTTATAAGCCATATAAGCCGCATTTGATTTAGGTGCCATCGCTAAATATATGGTTGCTTGGGCAATAGCAAGTTCGCCCTCTGGTGAGCCTAAGAACTCATATGTATCTTTTGCGGCAAGTGCTTGGTGTACAGCTTCTGGATCAGCAAGGCCAATATCTTCCACAGCAAATCTTACAAGCCTTCGGATAATATAAAGTGGATGTTCACCGCCATCTAACATACGATTTAGCCAGTAAAGACTAGCGTCTACATCTGATCCTCTCAGGCTTTTATGCAATGCACTGATAAGGTTATAGTGTGCATCTTGATGTTTATCATATAAAGGCAAGCGCTTTTGTAGCAACTTATGCAAGCCTTCCTTATCGAGTGGTTTGCTAAAATTAAGCGCAAATAACTCTTCACATGCATTAAGTAGAAACCGTCCATCACCATCAGACATGTTAACCAGCGATGCTTTAGCATCATTATTAAGAGGAAGTAATTTTCCTTCATATGATTCAGCACGTTCAATCAGTTTTTCAAGCGCTGCTTCTTCAAGGCGATTAAGAATTACTATTTTACAACGTGATAGTAGCGCTGCATTTAGTTCAAACGAGGGGTTTTCTGTGGTTACGCCAATCAGCGTGATGGTGCCATCTTCAATATAGGGTAAGAAAATATCCTGCTGAGAGCGATTAAAGCGATGTATCTCATCCACCATCAACAAGGTTTTCATGCCTTTATGTCTGCGCTTCTTGGCAGCATCAAACATTTCACGTAAATCTTTAATACCATTGATAACAGCAGAGGCGGTTTCAAAATGATAATTACTTTTTGTGGCGATGATGCGTGCTAAAGTCGTTTTTCCACACCCTGGAGGCCCCCAAAGAATCAAGCTTGGCAAGTGGCTGCCTGTTTGCAGCGTTCCTAAAGCTCCTTCATCTCCAAATAAATGAGATTGTCCAACCATGTCTATATAATCATCAGGGCGCAGTCTATCCGCAAGCGGTGAAGGCGTAGATTGATTAGGTAGGTCTTCTTCGTCAAAAAGCGAGGGCATAATGAAATCAGCTAGAGTTGTGAGTTGATAGAAACTATCTATTCGTCTATGTTTTATTCCTTATAACATCAGAGATGGGCAACTCGCAACTAAGGACTTTATCTCATGCTATTAACAGAATTATTAGATAAAGGCGGTATAGTGATGGGAATCCTCCTGTTACTCTCTGCTTATGTACTAGCAGCCGTGCTTTATAAGTTTTATCAATTTTTAGGTGCTGGCTTGGGTGATAAACATTTTATCCAAGAAATATTAGAGCTAACACACGATAAAGACTTGCCAGAAGCAATGCGTATAGCCGCAAATGAAAATACTCCAGTAGCGACACTTATGTTTGCTCAGTTGCAGTTGATGTCTGATAAAAATATCGCACCTGAAACGTCAGAAAAACGAATTGCAGGTGAGGGGGCGCTTTTATTAAGACCTTATGAGTCACACCTTAGAGGGCTTGAAATGGTAGCGAATGTAAGCCCATTGCTAGGTTTGCTGGGTACTATCATGGGGATGATTACCGCATTTTCTACCATTGAAGA
>CAYGTX010000038.1:0-11613 GCA_964352935.1 uncultured Rickettsiales bacterium
GTATTAATGTTAACCGCGATTGTGGTGGGCGTTGCCATCTTAGCCGTGGGCTTAGCCCTCATCGTTCGCATTAAAGAAGCTTATGGCACCATGGAAGAAGATGAAATTTTAATGCTTGATGCCAAGCGCCTTCCGGGCAAGCCACAAGCCCCAGCTCATAAACAAACAAAATCATCTAACGAAGAAAGTGACCATGCTAATAACCAGTAATCTCATTGCATTACAGGTGGTTTTACCACTCATTAGCGCACCTATATGTGCGTTACTTGGCGGCCGTGGGCGTTATGCATGGGCACTAGCATTGTTGGTGAGCGCTGCAACTTTTGTTATTTCAATCATCTTATTTTTCCACACTCAAACCATTGATATCACCGCCTATCAAATGGGTGGCTGGGCGCCGCCAATGGGGATTGAATATGTACTCAATCCATTGAACGGACTCTTATTAATGCTTGTTTCGGGTATAGCTTTTGTTTCGCTTATCTATGCAAAAGCAAGTATCGCAAAAGAAATTATCAAGGAAAAACAAGCACAATTTTATGCCGCTTTCTTGCTATGCTTAGCGGGTTTACTTGGTATTCTACTGACGAACGATGCCTTTAACACCTATGTATTTCTAGAAATTTCATCACTTGCCACTTACGCACTGATTGCTATGGGTAAAGATAGACGCGCACTCGTTGCAGCGTTTGAATATCTCATTCTTGGCTCTATCGGCGCTACCTTCATTTTGATTGCCATTGGTCTGCTTTACATGATGACAGGAACGCTGAATATCTCTGAATATTACACCATCATCGGAGCCAGCAATGGATTAGAAAATAGTGCGCCCATCCTTGCTGCGCTAGCCTTCTTCACCATTGGTATTTTGCTTAAAATGGGTGTTTTTCCACTACATTTATGGCTAGCAAATGGTTATACCAACGCGCCATCTTTTGTATCGGTATTCCTCTCAGCCACCGCCACTAAAGTGATGGCATATGTCTTAGTCCGTATTATATTCCAGCTATTTGGTGTTGAATTTTCATTTGGCGAAATGCCGCTAGAACATATTCTGCTCGCCTTTGCGCTAGTGGGTATTGTGGTTGGCTCTCTGGTTGCTGTTTTTCAGCAAAACAGTAAGCGTTTACTTGCCTATTCAAGTGTAGCACAAATTGGCTATATTTTACTCGCCATAGGGCTGAGCACTCACACAGGTACAATGGCAGCTATCTTGCAAATTTTCAGCCACGCACTTGCAAAAGCCGCGCTATTCATGGCGCTTGGTTGCATTTTCTATCGCGTAGGCGGTGTCACCATCACCGATATCAGAGGCATCGCTAAATACATGCCGTGGACATTATCCGCCTTTGCACTCGCAGGCTTAAGCCTTATTGGCATACCGGGCACTGCTGGATTCATTACCAAATGGTATCTCATCATGGCACTGGTTGAAAAAGATCTATGGTGGATTATTGGCATTGTGCTCATCAGCTCATTGCTTGCCATCGTCTATATCTGGAAAATCATCGAAGCCGCTTATTTTCAAGACAGCTATCACCGCGATATTAAAGAAGCACCGCTTTCAATGCTCGTAGGCCTATGGATTATGGTCGCTCTATCTTACGTATTCGGTGTCTATACCGACTGGACGATTGGCACTGCCAGCAACGTTGCCACCATTTTGGGCGGAGGTAACTTATAATGTTTGAAACCATGCTCGCTATTTTAGACAAATGGGCACTACTCATAGCCGTATTATTGCCTTTAGTGGCTGTTATCAAAATCGCAACGCTACAAGAGCGTTTCAGAAATTTACGCGAAGCAGCCATTCTCACCATCAGTACCCTCACTTTTGGAGTGGTGCTTTATATTTATCAAACCTATTCACTAGATGATATTTCAGTATCACTCACCTTGTTTGAGATTATGCCAGGGCTCACCATTGCACTTCATGCTGAAGCATTGGGACTGATTTTTGCGCTAGTTGCGTCATCATTATGGGTAGTTGCTACCATCTATTCCATCGGCTATATGCGCGGCAATAACGAAGTCAATCAATCGCGTTTCTATGCATGTTTTGCTGTTGCTATCACCGCATCGCTTGGCATTGCATTTTCGGCCAATTTGCTAACGCTTTTCCTGTTCTATGAATTGATGACTATCTGCACCTATCCACTGGTTGCACATCATCAAACCCTTATTGCTAAGCGCGGCGCGCGCACCTATTTGGGCTTATTGATGGGACTCTCCATCCTATTATTACTCCCTGCCATCATCGGCATTTGGTATTTAACGGGCACGCTAGATTTCACAAGCGGTGGCATTTTAAAAGGCGATACTAGCGCAGGCATTATTGCGTTGCTACTGTTCCTTGTGATGTATGGCGTGGGTAAAGCCGCATTGATGCCAGCACATCGCTGGTTGCCAGCTGCAATGGTTGCACCAACACCTGTGAGTGCTTTGCTCCATGCGGTAGCGGTGGTAAAAGCGGGTGTCTTTTGCCTTATCAAAATCGTCGTATATATTTTTGGAATAGACACCTTAGATACCGTCTCACAACATGGCTTATTTTATGGGCAGTGGGTGATGTACGCCGCTGGTTTTACTGTGATTGCTGCATCATGCGTAGCTCTAGCACAAGATAACTTAAAGAAACGTTTAGCCTATTCAACTGTCAGCCAACTCTGTTATGTCATTTTAGCACTCAGCCTTTTCTCACCACTAGGCGTGATTGCTGCTGGCTTTCATATTGCTGCACATGCTTTTGGTAAAATTACGCTTTTCTTTGCAGCCGGCTCTATCTACACCGCCTCTAAGAAAAAGAACGTCAGCGAATTAGATGGTATTGGTAAACAAATGCCATGGACAATGACTGCATTCGCCATTGGCGCACTGTCGATGATTGGTATTCCTCCTGCTGCAGGTTTCATCACTAAATGGTATATGTTAGATGGCGCATTTGCTGGAAATCAACTGTTTGTAGTTAGCGTCATCATCCTTAGTACCTTATTAAATGCAATGTATTTCCTGCCTATCATAGCGCGCGCCTTCTTTGCGGAAGATAAAAGCACCGCATCACTCAAAAACAAGCAGCATGGCGAGGCAAATCCAGCCATCGTGATTGCTCTCACCATCACCGCCACTGGCACATTATTTCTTGGCTTACAGCCAGATATTATTCTCTCACTCGCTGAAAAAATAGGAGTGAACTAATGCCGCAAAAGAAGCTAAAAACCATCACCCAGAACACTGCACCCATTATGCTTACAAGGTTCATTGTACCTGCCATTGTTTTACTGGCTGTCATCATCGTTATAGATGCTATTTATCACTATCAGAGTGAATCTCTTTCTCTTTCTGATGCTGGGTTTTATGGTTGGTTTTCAATTGTCAGCTGTGTGTTGATATTGGGTGCAGCGCATCTATTAAGAATAGGTGTGAAACGAACTGAAAAATACTATCGTCGTGAGGGTGAATCAAAATGAACAGCGACTTCATCACCTTAATGCCACCAGCTTTTATCTTGATTCTAGGCGGATTTATCCTGCCTTTCTTCCAAGATAACGCCAAACGCATTCTTATTATCTCACTTCCAATTTTGGCCTTTTATCAAAGCTGGAGCATCACTGCAGATGTGTCTGAAATCACCTTCTCTATAGCGAGTTTTGATCTTCAGCTGCTTTTTGAACATCAGTATAGCAAGTTTTTTGCAACGATTTTCTGTTTCATGGCATTCACAGGCGGTATATTTGGCTTAAAAACAGCTAAAACAATGGAATCATCGGCAGCATTTATCTATGCTGGTGGCGCACTTGGCGTGGTTTTCTCAGGCGATCTCATCTCCTTCTTCCTCTATTGGGAGCTGATGGCGGTTGCCTCTGCCATCGTAGTTTTTTGTGGCAACACTGATGTGGCGCGCAGGGCTGGTCTTCGCTATAGCTACATGCACTTTATTGGTGGCGTGATATTACTTAGCGGCATTATCTCTTATATTGCATTAGGTGGCTCAAACGCATTTACATCGCTAGCAAGCAGTATGGAATGGATGCTTACCACCACACCAGATGCACTATCCATCTCGCTTTGGTTGATGCTTGTAGGCATCATCATCAACGCAGCCGTACCACCACTTGCCGCATGGTTACCTGATAGTTACCCAAGCGCTTCGCCGACAGGCGCTGTTTTCCTTTCTGCCTACACCACTAAAACAGCTATCTTTGCACTGCTGATACTCTTTGCAGGCAATGATTTGCTTATCTATATCGGTTTAGCATCGATGCTTTATGGTATTGTCTATGCCATGCTACAAAATAATATACGCCGCACCCTTGCTTATGGGCTTATCTCGCAAGTAGGCTTGATGATGATTGGTATTGGCATTGGCACAGAAGCGGCGCTTCTAGCCGTTTCGATGGTCGCCTTTGGGCATATTCTCTATAAAGGCTTGTGGTTTATGGTTACGGGTGCTGTGATTACATCAACAGGCAGAAGCCGAGCGCACGAACTTGGCGCTTTGTGGCACCATCACAAACCACTTGCTGTCATAGCAATTTTTGCAACACTAGCAATGATAGCACCACTCACCACTGGTTTTCTGGGCAAAACCTTATTGGGTGATGCGATGGAAAATAGTGACATTTCACACAGCATCTATCTGCTCGTCACCGCATCTACTGCTGGTATGTTTATGGTATTAGTGCGTTTATTATGGCAAATTTTCTTTGATAAAGCGCCTGATTCTCCCGCTAAAATCAAGCCTATCCCAATCAATATGTATCTTGCGATGGGTGCGATGGTACTCGCCACCATTTTACCTGCGCTACCCGTGGTCTATCAATCGCTGCTAGGCTTTACAGTTGTAAACATTCCAAACTTTAGTGACGCTTACCATGTAAAAGCGATTCTTTCGCAGTCTGAGGTCATCTTATTTAGCACCTTGGCGTTTTTCTTACTCAAGCCATGGTTTAAAACCACCAGCTCTACGCTGCTAGATTTTGACTGGTTCTATCGCGTATTCCTAAAGCGTCTATTGAAAGTAATTCTTGTAAGGGTACATTATCACTATTGGCCAACTGCACTTGCACATGCCAATATGGGCATTAAGCAAATCATCCATAGTGCTTATAAGCTCAATGGTCCTAAAGGAATTTTCTCACGTAGTTGGAATATCAGCACCACCGTGTTGTGGAGTGTGCTGTTGCTAGGCATCTATATGGCGTTATACTATACGGCGTAAGGTCACAATTGCTTCTAAATGCCCTGTCCATACAAATTGATCCACTGGCGTGGCAGATGTCACCTGATAGCCCGCTTTATTGAAATAGCTTAAATCTTTGGCAAGTGTAGCAGGATTGCATGAAATCATCACTACCTCTTTCACGCCTGCATCAGCTATTTGCTCACATTGTTTCGCAGCACCCGCACGAGGCGGATTAATTACCACCGCATCCATTTCGGCCAAATCTTTTGCTGGCATCGGATGTTTTACCAAATCACGCTTCTCAAAACGTAAGCGATGTGAAAGCTTTGCTTGCTTGGCAGCATTATTGGCGGCCATCACCATTGCATCAACGCCTTCAATGCCTATGACTTGCGCGCCTTTTGCGACCATTGCAAAACTATAAGTGCCACATCCAGCATATAAATCTGCTATCTTTTTGTTTGGAGCTGCAATCGCAGCCGCAGCCGTAGCCAACGCATCTTGTCCTTTTTGTGTGGCTTGAATAAATGCACCAATGGGCATTTCAACATCCACATCACCAAAGCGCATCGTAGGTTCAGATGTACGCGCTAGCATTTGCGTATCCTCTGCATCACCCACTTGTGCCACAACGCGCTGCACGCACTCTAAATCTATCAATTCCGCTAGTAAGGTTTTATCTCTCGCATGAAGTGTAGATTTTGCTTTAATAAGCAACTCAACACCCACATCATACGCTGAAATCTGAATAGCAGAGATATTGCTTGGCTTTTTGAGTGATAAAAGATGCTCTTTGAGCGGTGCAATTAACATTGATACTTCTGGTACAGCCACAGGGCATGCATCAATAGCAACTACATCATGGGTTTCAGCTTTATAAAAACCAAACAACAATTGCTTTTTAATCACCTGAAGTTTCAGCTCTATGCGGCGACGGCTCGCAGCTGGTACTTCCACTACAGGCGCAATATCAAAATCTTTAAAACCAGCACGCTCAAGCGCTTCTTTCAAACGCTGCTGTTTAAACGCTAGATAGGCTTGTTGGCTTAGATGCTGTAAGTTACAGCCACCACAAGCGGTATAATATGCACATGGTGCTGATTGGCGGCTGTTAGAGGCTTCTAAGATGCGCACTAACTGTGCCTTACCATTTTCTAGCGCAATCTTTACCTCATCACCCACTGCCGTAAAGGGGAAATAATATTCATTCCCTTCTATCACAGCTACGCCATCTCCTTGGCTTGCCAAGCGAGTGATAGTGGTTTTAATGGTTGCTGCTGTATGTGTCATCATTACCTACATAACAAAAAAGCCGAAGCGCAATGCCTCGGCTTTCAAGATATTCTTTTCTAATCGATTAGATAGAATCCCATAATACAGGCTTACCATCTTTATCCACTACTAATTGACCGCCTTCAAATTGAGCAGCAATGTATTTACCATGTCCAACATGACTTCCTACATATAATACTGGCTTCACAAGTTTACCATCAAAGGTTTTACCTTTACTGGCTTCACCGCGGTTTTGTGGGTTATTCTTTGATCCCATGACATTTACTCCGTAAATCTATCGCTAAAAAATCTATGTTGCCTGACAAAAACGCCACGACAATAACAGCAGTAAATGCCTTATTCACACTTAAAAGTCAAGTAATAACTGTACTTAATAATTAATTCTTCTTGGCTTTGAACGATTGCACTTTTTGTTCAATATCTTGTTCTACTGAATTTTCATCCTGCATGTCATAAAAACCCATATCACTCACATATTGCGCCACACTCACCAACTGTTGAGATTTTGCTATAAAAGCTGCGTTAGAAAGCTTGCTTGAATTCGATGTTTGAGTATGTCTTGCACTCATTATATTTCCCCTCGTTTATTGTCTGTATCTTCTCTTGCTAAGAGCTATCATACACCCGCAATGTTTAACAAAAGGTTAAGAGTTTTGAGTTTATGGACATTTTTTCTTATTATTTTCATTTAGCCTTTAGGTAAAAACTTACCAAGCCCACTACGCATCATAGATTTTTTATCCATTTTACCCATTTTCTTCATCATGGTTTTCATTTGCTTGTGCTGTTTAAGAAGGCGATTTACGTCCTGTACCAATGTGCCAGAACCAGCTGCAATGCGTTTCTTGCGCGATGCCTTAATTTGATCAGGATTCTTGCGCTCCCATTTCGTCATAGACGAAATAATAGCCTCTAAACGGATGAAGGTTTTATCATCCACTCCTGCTTCGGCTACTTTATCTTTCAATTTTCCCATACCAGGCATCATGCCCATGATGCCACCTAAGCCACCCATTTTCTTCATCAACTTAAATTGCTTTGCCATATCTTCCATGTCAAAGCTGCCTTTACGCATTTTCTTCTCGAGTGCTTTGGCGTCTTCTTCATTCACATTTTCAGCCGCGCGTTCAACTAATGAGACCACATCGCCCATGCCTAAAATACGCGAGGCAATACGGTCAGGGTGGAAAGGTTCAAACTCACTCACCTTTTCGCCCACACCGATAAATTTAATCGGTTGCCCCGTCACTGCCTTCATCGAAAGTGCCGCACCACCGCGCCCATCACCATCTACACGGGTTAGCACAATCCCTGTGACGCCAACTTTTTCATTAAACTCGGTGGCAATATGCACTGCGTCTTGACCAGTTAAAGCATCCGCAACCAATAATGTTTCGGTTGGATTACTCAGTTTCTTAACCGCTTGCAGCTCTGCCATCAATTCACCATCAATGTGAAGTCGACCCGCAGTATCTAACAACAGCACATCATAACCGCCTTTTTTCGCTTCCGATAATGCACGCTTAGTAATGGCTTCTGGCTTTTCTTCCTTCACAATAGGAAGTGTATCCACCTGTGTTTGCTGACCGAGAATCGCTAGCTGCTCTTGCGCTGCTGGACGATAAATATCGAGCGATGCCATCAATACTTTTTTCTTTTGTTTGTTCTTTAAACGAAGCGCTAATTTACCAGTAGATGTGGTTTTACCCGAGCCTTGCAAACCAACCATCATCACCACAACGGGCGGATTTGCAGCAAGGTTTAGTTCAGCAGCCTCTTCGCCACCTAATGTTTCTTCCAAACAATCTTGAACAATCTTGATAACCATCTGCGCAGGAGAAACACTTTTGATGACTTCCTGACCAATAGCACGCTCTTTCACTTGCTTGATAAAGTCTTTCGCCACAGGCAATGCCACATCGGCTTCAAGCAATGCAATACGCACTTCGCGCATGGCAGCATTCACATCATCTTCACCAATATAGCCTTTGCCTTTAAGTTTACTAAAAACTTTACCCAGACTATCGCTTAAATTATCAAACATTTTTTCTCACTTTATTTCTTATCACCTAAGCACGGATAGATATCCTTGAATAGTTGCACTAGCACTATAGACGCAGTTATAGTAACATATAGGCAGCTTGTCAGCATAAACAAGGCTAAGGAGTTAAATTCATGTACCATTCACATAGTAAACACGGCTTTTCGTTACTTGAAATCACCATTTCAATTGCCATCATAGCACTACTTGTGGCAGCAGTAACAGTGGCTTCAAACGTCAAAGACAAAGCAAACTTTAATACGATGGTAGATGATATTAACGATATTGCCACGGCAGTAGGCGATTTTCAAACATCATACAGCGGTCTTCCGGGTGATTTATATAATGCTACCAACTATTTTGGTTCCATTGTTGATAATGGCGATGGAAATGGCGTGATTGAAACCGTCAATATATTTGGCGATGAAAATCGTGATTTCTGGCAACATCTTTCGCGAGCAGGTCTTATTACAGGAAATTTTGATGGTGGCAGCAGTAATGAACCCGGTGTTGGCGCAATGGAAGCCCCATTTAAAAATACTGGTTATTTTGCAGCAAGCACAGACACAACTTCCACTGCAACACTCGCTATTATTGTAGGCAGATATGATGCTAGTACATTCACCACATCAACAGCAAGTCCTGAAGGCGCTCTTTCCCCAGAAATTGTTCAGAAATACGACCAAACCTATGATGATGGAGATGCAACAACTGGTAATGTAACCGCTATTGAGGGCAGTAACTTTATTGCAGGTAATTGCCACACGGCAGGTGTCTATAACAGCCTAAGTGAAGACGATGCTTGCATTATGCACGTTGTCATTGTCGAATAGTAAACACCACCAATTACCGCTAAACTTTCTCTACAGTTAATGGTCTATCCAGCAAACTTTCAATGGCATCTTCAATTGAAACACCTTGATGAAGAATACGATTCACCGCGCCACAAATCGGCATATCCACGCGGAGTTTTTCAGCAAGCGTTGTAACTGATTCCGCTGAAAAATAACCTTCCACCGTTTTTCCCTGAGCAAGGATTTCTGTCAGTGATAGCCCCTGCCCTAATTGATAACCCAAGCTCATATTTCGTGATTTGCGACTACCACAGGTCAGCATCATATCACCAATACCACACAGCCCAAGTAACGTGTCACGTTGCCCCTGCTTTGCAAGACACAGGCGCACTGTTTCTGTCATGCCACGCGTTACCAAAGCTACGCGAGTATTTTCACCATAACCCAACCCTTCCGAGATACCGCAAGCTATAGCAAGCACGTTTTTCACGGCACCACCAATTTGCGCACCAATCACATCATCCGCATAATAAGTTCTAAAGGTTTTACTACCCAGAACTTTTACCAACTCCATCCCTACCATTGTATCATGGCATGCAAGCGTGGCTGCTGAGGGATTGCCTTTTGCCACTTCATCAGCAAAGTTAGGACCAGAGATAATCGCTAACGGGTTTTTAGGAAAATATTCTTCTGCAATTTCGCTCATTAGCTTGCCGCTTCCTTGCTCAATGCCTTTACTGCAAAGCACAAGTGGCACTTTTTCACTTAAGCCAATATCTTGCATTTGCTTAAGCACTTTACTCAGCACCTGTGCTGGCACAACTAACAGCAACACATCCGCATCCATCGCAATCGCAAGATCAGTAGTTGCTGGCATATCAGCAGGAATTTCTACATGAGGTAAGAAGGGGTTTTTATGGGTTGAATTCATCGAATTCACCGCCGCTTCATCAATCGTCCAGAGCGTTACTTTATTGCCGGCACGATATGCAGCCATGCCAAGCGCATTTCCCCATGCACCCGCACCAATGATAGACACCTTCTTCATAAAACACATTCCTCTTATTGGTTCACTCTAAGTTACGCAAAAAGCGGTGATTTGGCAAATGCTTTATCCCAGAAACAAGGCTCTATGCCATTTGCTATAGGCAATAGTATCGTTTCAACTTACCACTTATAAAAAACGAAAAATGCACCCATGGCTATAAATGCAAACCCCACGACATAATTCCACTTAAATGGCTCACCTAAATACCAGATAGAAAAGAATGCAAACACCAGAAGCGTTATCACTTCTTGAATGGTTTTTAGTTCAGCAGTTGAAAAATAACCATGCCCCATGCGGTTTGCTGGTACTTGAAAACAATATTCAAAAAAAGCGATGCCCCAACTCAGCAATATCACAAAATAAAGTGGAGAGGCTTTAAATTTTAAATGACCATACCACGCAAAGGTCATGAAAATATTTGAAATTAGCAGCAGCCCAATCGTAATAATTCCCTGATACATCACATCCTCTTTCAAAAAAAATGCCCCAACAAACATGTTGAGGCATTCTAGCATTTAGTTTTGGAAGTTACATTATTTACTATTGTAAACTTCCATATCTATTTCACCTTCAGAACGATCAACAATAAGAGTAATCGCTGAGTCACCTGTTACGTTCACTGTAGTACGGAACATGTCAAGAATACGGTCAACACCTAAAATCACGGCTATTCCTTCCATCGGAATCCCCACAGAGCCAAGTACCATACCCATAAAGATAATAGAACCACTCGGAATACCAGCCGCACCAATTGCACCAAGTGTTGAGGTAAGCATCAATACCAAGCAATCTTGAAGGTCTAATGAAACACCATAAATTTGCGCAAAGAACGTCGCACAAATACCAAGATAAATAGCGGTTCCATCCATATTGATACACGCACCTAGTGGCATCATAAAGTTACATGAACTTTGAGATACACCCATTTTTTCTTGCAGTTCACGCATTGCTGTGGTCAAGGTTGCTTTACTTGAGCTGGTAGAGAATGCAAAAATCTGTGTCGTAAACATTTTGCGCATAAATGGTAGCGGGTTCATACGACCAATAAAAATAAGCATCAATAAGAACACAACATATTGGAACAAACATGCACCAAGCACAACAAACACAAGCTTTAACAAGCTCTGAAGTACATCAAAACCAGTTGTACCAACCGTAGCAGCCATAAAGCCAAACACAGCAAGTGGTGCAAGACGAACAATCCACTCAATCATCTTAAAGATGATATGCGCCATTTCTTGGTTAAGCTCTTTCA
>CAYGTX010000039.1:0-7444 GCA_964352935.1 uncultured Rickettsiales bacterium
TACATCAACTTTCGCGATTTCAGCACCGCTGGATTCTCCATCTCTATGGAAAAAGCGCATCATCTTTTGGCTTGGTGCTACATGTGTGGGCATTGTTGCCGCTTATTTCGCTGATTTTTCAGAGCATACGCAAATAGTTTTCAAACAATTTGCTGCTAAATACCCCACGCTTCCACTCATCATCACCCCTTTCACCTTTGGCTTACTTACATGGGTGACGCTCTCGTTTGTGCCTGGTGGTGGCGGCAGCGGTGTGCCACAATCTATCGCTGCACGTGTATTGCGCGACCCTAAAAGCCGCCACACATTGCTTGGCCCACAGGTGATTATTGCCAAAATTGTGCTCACCATCCTTGCAATGGGCTGTGGTGCTGCCGTGGGGCACGAAGGCCCAACGGTACAAATTGGGGCAGCTATCATGGTGATGTTTGCATCATTTGGTAAAATGCGTATGCAACGTGGCGTGGTGCTGGCTGGTACGGCTGCTGGTGTTGCTGCTGCTTTTAACACACCACTTGCTGGCATTGTGTTTGCCATCGAAGAAATGGCGCGCGCTTTTGAGCACCGCAATAGCGGTATTGTTTTAACTGCCATCGTGCTTGCAGGTACTGCATCACTCAGTATTCTAGGTAATTATAACTATTATGGACATGCCGACATCCCGTTTATTATCCCTCGTGACTGGCTCGCCATTATTGCCGTGGGTATTATCGGTGGTATTATCGGTGGTATTTTTGCAAAAATATTCATAAGTGGCATTCGTTTTCTTGGGCGTTTGCAAAAGAAATATGGCGTATTATCAGTGGTGGCATTTGCAACCTTATGTGGCTTTTTAGTGGCGTTGATTGGCTATTTAACAGATGGCCTAACCTATGGCGCAGGATATGAGACATCAAAAGCCCTGCTTCATGGTGAACAAGTAGGTGAATGGTGGTATACGCCTGTTCGTTTCTTGGCGACAATTCTAACCGCAGTCAGTGGCATTTCTGGCGGAATGTTCTCGCCTTCCCTTAGCATCGGCACCATGTTGGGTGATGGCATTAGCCATTGGTTTCCCAATACTCCTGCTTCTGGCGTAATGTTATTGGCAATGGTGGCCTATTTTGCGGGGGTGACACAAGCGCCTATCACCGCATTTGTCATTGTACTTGAAATTACAGGCAATACCACGGGCGCAATTCCACTTATTGCATCAGGCGTAATTGCCGCTGGTATTGGACGTTTGATATGCCCTACATCTTTATACCACGCCCTTGCCAAGCTCACCATCATGCGTGTGTGGAAGATTTCTCACCCACACAAAGAACGAATATCTACTTCGTAAAGCTAGCGTATGTTTAGTGGTAACGAAAACGAAAGTGATTCCATAAATCTATATTTTTACTAGCTAAGCATGTGATCTAGAGATAGTGATGCTGCATTATGTTTGGTCTGCTTCGATTTGACAAAGCATTAAGCCACCATAAACATAAAGTGAGCGCTTCAATAGAGTATATGAACATCCATAAATAGGATATAGAGCAAGAGTTTAAATATTAGAACTCTTGAATATCAGCCGCAGACTTATCTTTATTCTTCTTATCTGAGTCGTCAACTTCTTCATCACTATCATCTATTGCTTGAATGTCATCGAAGTCCCAATCAGTGTCTAAGTCATCCAATTCATCGTCTAATGAACTATCCTCTTCTTGTGTAGCAATGGGGTTATCTTCAACTACAGGCTTGGCACTAACAGGTTGGGTATCAACGGCAGCACTATCATCAACATTGTTGTTTTCTAGCGAGGTTTCGTCAAGTTCAAAGTGTTCATCATCGTCATCTTCATCATCTAATAATAAACTATCTTCGTCATCTTCAAACTCTTCGTCATCATCGTCTAAAAATAGGAAGTCATCATCATCATCATCATCATCGTCTAATAATAAACTATCTTCATCATCTTCAAAATCTTCATCAACTTCCTGATCGTTGACTATATTGCTTGCCTCAGATTGGCCTGTAGCAATGTTATGCTCACCACCCTCATCAGTATCTAATACGCTCTCTGAGTTTAAGTCTTCAGCCAATATATCTTCATTGTTTTGTGATAAATTATTGCTTTCTGGCTGCTCAGCGTTCGATTCAGTAAAAGTAGGCTCTAAATCGCTTATAGCATCAGTTTGACTTATCGAATGCTCAAACTCTGTGTGCGAAGACGCTACCGAATCAGCAGAATCAACCTCTTGCGGTTCACTTCCCCCTTCATCTTGTTCATCATCTAATAAGAACATTTCATCCGATACACTCACATCATCTTCATAAGATTGATTGTCAAATCCATCTTCAGAAAGTGGTTCAACTGCATCGCTGCTCTGTGTTTTGTCACTTAATGTTGAATCAGCCTGAGCCTCATCTACTGTCCAAGATGAATCATCGGAAACCACTTTTGGTGCAGCTTCTGTATCAGAATCATCTGCAACAGGCTCTGTTTCTGCATGTTTTTCAGGGAATGTATTGGCTGTTGGTGTAGCATCAACTGAGGCATCTGGCGCAGCTTGCTCATCAGCCTGAATATCGTCATTAAGATCAAAATCAAGCCCATCCATATCATCAACAGCAAAATGTTCATCTTGCTGTGGCTGCGGGTCTTGCATAGCTGGCTCTTCAAATGCCAGCGCTTCACTCTCATCAGCTTGCACATGTTGCATAGGTGTTTCTTGTGGAGGTAATGGTGCATCATCGCCTACATCATCCAGTGGATTTAAATCATCATGAAAACTTTCTTCCATACCTGGCGTTTCCATTGGTGCATAGTGATCCTCACCACTATCGGAAGAAGGTTGAATGCCTGCTCCGCTTGCAATGTTAGCGGCCATCGCACCTAAGTCTTCTGGCAGTGGCTGAGATTGTTCATCAAGGCTATTGGGAGTTTCAGACTCATCATTTAAATCTTGCTCTGGTAAACTGCCATCCGCAGTGAACTCATCACTATCCAATTCGGCAAACTCATTATCATCTAAACCATCTGCAGCAGAGCCCTTATTCTTGAGGAATAAAAATCCCCCTAATAAGGCGACAATAAAACCTACACCAAGTACAATTAACCTTAATAACCCACTTGGTAAGTCTAGGTTCTCAATAAGATCATCTTTACTTACACTTCCATTTCTTAAGACATGGATATTATTTCCGGTTTCTGTATCAGGAATCAGCTGCCCACCTGAAAGCTGAGCAACAATAGAAACATTCTGAATTGCTCGCTCAAACGAAATATACATATCGCCAATTCTTGGCTGCTCTGGATCTAGGCCGTAATATAACTTTCCTTCATATAGCTTGAAAGCACGCTTACCTGAACTTGGTAATGCATTATATTGCTCTGGCGTGAAAGGCACTGGCTCCCAATTGCTAGCCGTCACTTTTGCCTGAAGCATACTACTTAAGTTATAGACACCAAGCGCATATTCATTAGGAGAATAAGTGACTGACTCAACCCACTTTGTAAGTGGCTTATTATTTGGTAAACTATCTAAAGTAATAATTTCTTCAGACCAGATCGGTGTTAACTCACCAGATTCACTTTTTTTATATTGATAAAGTTCCACCACTCTTTTAAGGCCAATTGCATCACGCTCAGCAATTCCAAATAATTGATCTTCAAGAGCGCCACGTGGCTTCAACTGACCCTGAACATAAACAAGCTGACCATTTGCATCGCTATTTAATTTGTTGGAATCAATGCTAACAATATCTGTTCCGCCACTAAATATAACAAATGCCAACACTATTAGAACTACGCCAAATACTAATAGTGCGAGTGCTTTAATTTTCATTGTCATGCTTTAACTCTTTTCCCAATCCCATTCATATGAGAACCTAAATCTTAAGTACTTATTGTAACGCCATGTTATTTAAGGGATTTTTTTACTCTTAAATTTAAAAGCAATACATCTATATAAACATTATTCGATTTAAATATCTCATTTTTCTAACCTTTTGGCAGTTTAATCCAGAAAAATCAGAGAGGCAAACGCTTTCTATTCAACTAAATTAACCGCTCCATCCTTAACCGCAAAAAACTGCGCTTCACTTCTAATTGAATCAAAAAGCATGGCATCTGTTCCTGTCATCCAACATTGTGCTTTCATAGCAGCTATTTCTTCAAAAAGTGCCGTTCTTCTGGTTTCATCTAAATGTGCCACAACTTCATCCAGCAAAAGAATAGGTACACTGCCACGCCACAACGCTTTAGCGCGTGCTTCGGCCAACACAATTGATAGTAAAAGCGCCTTTTGCTCACCAGTGGAGCAAAGCTTAGCTGGCATTTCCTTCTCATCATGCAACACACATAAATCACTTCTGTGTGTACCAAAATATGTGCGCCCTGAGCGTTTATCATAGGCGCGGTTATCAAATAGTTTTTTGATGAAATATTCTTCAGCATCAAGAGCGCTGCTATTTTCCTTCAAAAGTCGTTCTATTTCGCCATCCATCTCTAAAATAGCTTTGGGAAAAGCTGAAGGCGCTTGTTCTATAGCGGAAGCTACCAGCTCAACCACATTATTTCTGGCTACGGCAATAGCTACACCTTCTGCTGCAACACGCTGTTCAACTATACTTAACCAACTCGAATCAGCACCTGTTTGAAGTAGCTGCATGCGCTCTCGCACTGCATGCTCGTAAACATTTACCCTTCTTGCATGTAATACATCAAAATGATAGACAATACGGTCAATAAAGCGCCTACGCTCTGATGAAGCCGCTAAAAATAAGCCATCCATTTGCGGTGTTTGCCACATAATGGTGCATAGGCTAGCTAGCTCAGATTGCGGTACGTTCTGAGTGGCATTTAAATGAATAACGCGCTTTCCTCTTACTGAATTGCCCTCCGCCCTTCCAGTACCTATATGATGCGCATCATCATCAATGTTCATATTGGCAGAAACCACCCAAGGCCCCTTTCCTGCAGTATCAACCTCGCTTAGTTTGGCTGAACGCATACCCCTGCCTGGCGCAAGATAAGAAATTGCCTCTAAAATATTAGTTTTTCCAGCGCCATTTGCACCCGTTAGCACAACTGGCGTAGCGTTTGTTTCAAATGTTAAAGATGGATAAGAACGAAAATTCTGAAGTACAAGACGCGAAACGCTTGCTTGCGATGCAATTACATCTTCATAAAGTGTGTTTATACTCGTGGCTTTTTCTGTCATATTACGTTTATAATTAATTCATTGCGTTTTTGCTATGATTTAAAATAATTGACGCACATAATCGCACAGGTTAATTATCACTACCAACAATTAGAGAGAAAGCACAACGCCCTATGCCAGAACAAACTACCCTTGCTAATGGAATACGTCTTATAAGTGATTTTGTTCCTACTTCTGAAACTGTAGCCATGAGCGTATGGGTGGATGTTGGCAGCCGATATGAAGAAAGCCAAGAAAATGGCATTGCTCATTTTTTAGAACATATGGCCTTTAAAGGTACAATAAAAAGAACCGCCCTTCAAATTGCAGAAGAGTTTGATAATATCGGTGGTTATCTAAATGCTTATACCTCACGCGAACATACGGTTTATTTTGCTAAAACGCTGCACGAAGACGCACATCTATCTTTCGATTTGATTGGTGACTTATTACAAAATTCTACCTTTGATACCAATGAGCTTGAAAAAGAGCGTGATGTTGTACTTCAAGAAATAGCGATGACCAATGACACGCCTGATGACATCATCTTTGATGAACATCAAATGATTGCCTATAAAGACCAGTCTATCGGCCGCTCTATTCTAGGGACTACCGAACTGGTTTCTAGTTTTAATCGTGATGATCTCATTCAGTTTGTATCAAAGCACTATACTGGCAATAGGATTGTTATTTCAGTAGCAGGAAACATTACACACAAACATGCACTAGAGCTAGCTGAAGAACATTTTTCGGAAATTAAGCCAGCATCTGAGAAGAAAATTAGCCAAGCTAAATTTACAGGTGGGCGCTTTATTGAAAAACGTGACCTTGAGCAGGTTCACCTTGTACTTGGTAGGCAGGGCTGCTCCTATCATCATGATTCTATATATGCCTACCAGATACTTGCCTCGGTTTTGGGTGGTGGTATGTCATCAAGGTTATTTCAAGAAATACGTGAGAAACGCGGCTTAGTCTACAGTGTATCAAGTTTTACAAACGGCTATAGCGACAGCGGACTTTTTTGCATTTATGGCAGCACAACAGCTGATAAAGCAAAAGAGTTTTTAGATGTAACACAAGGTGAACTAGAAAAAGCCACTCATAATATAAGATTAGAAGAACTAGATCGCGCCAGAACCCAAGCAAGAGCGGGCTTAAGAATGGGACGCGAAGGCATGGGATATCGTAGTGAAGAAATGGGAAGACGCCTTAGTTGCTTTAATCGATATATAAGTTCAGAAGAAATTTTAAATAAACTTGATGAAATTACTATTGATGATATTCAACACTCTATGAAAGAGATTTTAAACCATAAAGACACTAGCTTTGCAGCAATTGGCCCAGCTAAAGCAATTGATAATATAATATAGATATGCAAAACCAAATTAGCCTATTTAAAGACTTTAGCTACGATGTCACTGTTGTGATGGTAAGTTATCACACAGGTGCTGCACTATGGCGTGCCATTGATAGCGTGTTAGCACAAGAAGGCTTAAATGAACTGATATTAGTTGATAATGGCAACAACGCTAATACTCGCCAAAGACTTGTAAAAAAGAATATAAAGGAGCCGCGCCTTAAAGTTCTTTCTGGTCATGGAAATATTGGGCTTTTTCAAGGCTATAATTTAGGCGCTGAACGAGCAAAGGGACGCTATTTATTATTTCTAAGCCCTGAAGCGATTATTCCGCATGATTTCTTGTTACGCATGGTAGATGATTATCAAAAAGATGCAGATTGTTTGGCAGTTTCATGCAAGGTACTTGATGAACACGGCCTCATCAAGCTTGAGTCTAGTCGTAAAACCATCACTCCATTCAACTATTTATCTGAAAAAGTGGGTTTAAATCGATTTTTTAAGTGGAAAGCAGCTAGTTTTTATAACAAAGGCAATAAAGATGCTTTGCAATATCATAACTGCCCTTCTGCAATTTGCTTTTTAACGGAAATTAATCACTTTAAACAACTTAACGGCTTTGATGAGTCTTACTTTTATGCATTTGGCGATGTTGATTTTGCAAATAAACTTTCTAATTTAGGTGGCAAAGCGCTCTACAATACCGATTTAGCTATTATAGATTACCGCACAACATCCAGTTACCGCTCTTTCAAAGCTAGGTGGCACGCATTAAGAGATTCCCAATATTACTTTAATAAACATTATAAAAATGAATATTTACCCGGGGTCATCTTTTTATTTAATATTCTTGTTGCAGGTGGCTGGCTATTAAAAACTATTACAAGTTTTTTTACATTACCGTTTAAAAGCAAAAAGC
>CAYGTX010000039.1:7454-11457 GCA_964352935.1 uncultured Rickettsiales bacterium
TTCCTAAAGCAGATAAAGAAAGTGAACGTTGTTCATAATTTTTAGAAAGCTACAAAGATTTTGTGTCACCAGAAGATTCAATTCCAAATGGCACTATCTACGATTTATCGCAGCGCACTCCTATTTTATTTACAGGCGCACATACAGATATTGGGCTTTCAATTTTAAGGCGCTTATTGGCAGCAGATTTAGAAATTGTAGCACTCTATGAAAAGCAAATTATCGATTTTGAACACCCTAAGCTTACTTGGCTTCACAACGATTTAGTACAATATAATATTTCATCGAGCCAACAAAAACCTCGCACATTAATTTTTGCTGATGACTTAAGAAATTTACCTGACTTACTTGAAAATTTTAAGGCAATTGGGGTAAATAGAATTTTAGCACTAGGTTCTGCTTATGTTTTTCGCTTACTAAGCTCTGGTAATAAAAAGCACAAGGCAGAAGCTAAATCTTACGTGCTAGCAGAAGGCGACATTAGCCGTACCTCACCTGTTTTGAATATCGACACCACTATTGTTCGTGCAGATATGATCTATGGCATGGGCACCAATGACAATGTAAGCTCTATCGCACGCTTTATAAATGTTTTTGGTTTTCTACCCATTTTGCCACCAGCAAGCGGCAAGCGTCAGCCTATACATTGTGATGATGTAGCAATTAACGCAATCAGCCTTATTAACCATAAGGAGACTTTTGGCAAGACATATAATTTAAGTGGAAATGAAACACTCACTTACAAACAAATTGTAGAGAAAATATTTAATGCTTTAAATAAGAAAAAAAGAATTCTTTTCTTTAAGAAAATTGTATTTTTTTCTGAGATACTAAGCCTATTTATACCACTAAAAACCTTTAATAAAGAAGCAGTTCTTCGTGCTAATGAAGATATTGTTTTTATTAAAGACCAGTTACCGCAACATTTGCGGTTACCTCAGCGCGGTTTTTTACAAGATGGTATTAAAAGTATTTTTCCTTTTTAATAACGCCTAATCATTACATATTGTCATAATAGCGTAACATTTACATGCTATACTCATAGTGTAAAAATCCACATTTGGACTGCATTATTAATGAGCAACATAGACAATTATTATTATAGGCGTAAACCCAAAACATTTACCGACATGGCGCTTGGTAAGGGTGTTTTGGGAGAACTTTCTCGATTCTTACTATTAGGAGTTGTGGGTGCAGCGCTTTATACTGCAGCTATTGGGGTGCATGCACTCGTAACTTTCAGTGCCTTTCCTGTGGCCTCGGTTCCTGTAATAGCGACTTTTGCAGGAGGGTTTGCTGCCAGCGCACTTTTAGTTGGCAGAGCAGCTAACCACCTTGATGATAACAATAAAAGAAGGCGCTTCGATAAACTAAAGAGAGCTGCTCGTATAAATCTAGAAAATAAGATTGAAGGACTACCGCTAGAAAAGCAAATTGAAGTTCTTGAAACTGAGGAAAATAAAAACAAAAAAGAAGTGAAAAATATTGAAGAATACCTTAATAAACAAGAAGCTCTAGAGAGAATGAAGGCAGCAGAAGAAAAGCGAGCATCGCAAGAGGCCAGAAAGTGGGTGAGTGAAGTGCATGCTGATATCGAAAAAGTTGAAGAATTAGAGCAAGTAGCTAGAGCTAGGTAATCACTATCTTTTTATTTGAGCCCTATCTAACATTAAATGATCTGCAAGAGTTAGCGCAAGCATCGCTTCACCTACAGGGACAGCACGAATTCCAACACAAGGGTCATGCCTTCCTTTTGTTCTTAATTCTGTTTCTTCACCATTTTCGGTAATTGTTTTTCTGGGAGTTAAAATTGAACTCGTCGGCTTAATAGAAAAACGGCAGACAATGGGCTGCCCTGTTGAGATTCCACCCAATATACCACCAGCATGATTAGACAAGAATTCTGGCTTACCATCTTTACCGATTCTTATTTCATCAGCGTTTTCTTCACCTGTTAGGCTAGCTACAGACATTCCATCACCAATTTCAACAGCTTTTACTGCATTAATACTCATCATTGCTGAAGCAATATCACTATCTAACTTGTTATAAAGAGGAGCACCTAAACCTGCAGGCACACCTTCAGCTACCACTTCAACAATAGCACCAATAGATGAACCTTTTTTGCGAATATCATTCATATAATCTGTCCAAGTATCCACTATTTGTTTATCGGGAGCAAAGAATGGATTATTTCCCACTTCATTCCAATCCCAATTATCATAGTTGATACGATGCGAGCCAATTTGAACTAGTGCTGCCCTCACTTTAATGGTTTCACCCAAAATTTTACGTGCAACTGCACCTGCCGCAACGCGCATTGCTGTTTCGCGAGCACTTGAACGGCCACCACCTCTATAATCACGAATGCCGTATTTCTCAATATAAGTAAAATCAGCATGACCTGGACGATAAGCAGATTTTATGTCGCCATAATCTTTAGAACGCTGGTCTTTATTATGGATAACCAATGAAATGGGAGTACCTGTTGTTTTACCCTCAAACACACCAGAAAGTATTTTCACCTGATCTGGCTCTTGCCGCTGAGTGGTAAACTTCGATTGTCCAGGGCGCCTCTTATCAAGATAAGGTTGAATATCAGTTTCTGAAAGCTCAATAAGCGGTGGAACTCCATCCAGCACACAGCCGATGGCTTCGCCATGGCTTTCACCCCAAGTCGTCATTCTTAGTACTGTACCGAACGTGTTTCTACTCATGCGAGGCAATATAATTGATTAGATTAAATCTTGCAAACCCTTTAAAAGTAAAAACACCCTCTATTACTAGAAGGTGTTTTTAAGGTTTTTATTTTTATTTAATTTCTAATTCTTAACTTCATCGTCGATTACGCAAACTTTCCATCGCTTTTTCGAGTTGATTCATCGTTATTTGCTTACGCTTCTTATGATTTCTGCTTTCTAACTCGGTTTGAATCATTGATATTTCAGCTTGGTGGGTAAGCATACCTGTATCTGGATTTTTAAATCGCTCCATTGATTTCACCAAACGCTCTAGACTTTCATTAGACTGTGCAGCAACTACCATTTCTTGGACTCCAGTTGCTAAAGCAAAAAATTCGCTACAAAACTCACGCCTTTTTCTACTCAACTCAGCACCCTCGCCGTCAAATGTCTTATATTCATTAAATAAGAGATTTGTGTAAGGTAATGTTTTGATAAATGTTTTTTCAGCGTTAAAATGTTGTTTTGTCATTTGTTTAGTCCCATTCCAAGTGTTTTATATTTATTCATTAAGCATCTTGTCTGCTGTAAAAGTTATTTTAACACTCTAATTATTAAGAAACGGTTAACTGCGAGAGGAAAATATTGCCGATTTTTCATTATTTAAATTTCTTCCCCCATCAATCTGGCAGTCACACTAGAAAATCTAACAAATGAATTAAATAAAATGATTTGTTTTTAGGATTCACAAATAATAACTATTCTGCTAAATTTCATCATGTTAATGAAGCGTTGCTGGACTATATAGGCAATAATGATATTGGAGATAATATTGTGGTAAATAAAATCTATTCATCTGCAAATGAAGCACTAGAAGGTGTTCTTAAAGATAATATGACGATTATGGCAGGTGGGTTTGGACTATGCGGCATTCCTGAAAATACTATTGAAGCCATTCGCGACTCTGGCGTTAAAGGTTTAACGGTTATAAGCAATAATTGTGGCGTGGATGACTTTGGCTTGGGTATTATGCTTCAAACGCGACAAATAAAAAAAATGATTTCATCGTATGTGGGTGAAAATAAAACTTTTGAAAAACAATATTTAAGTGGCGAGTTGGAACTTGAATTGAATCCACAGGGAACATTAGCTGAACGAATCCGTGCTGGCGGTGCTGGTATTCCCGCTTTTTTTACAAAAACTGGTGTTGGCACTCAAGTGGCCGAAGGTAAGGAAGTACGTGAATTTGATGGCGAAGAATATGTCATGGAACGTGGAATAGTCGCTGATTTAGCCAATGTAAGAGCATGGAAAGCGGACAA
>CAYGTX010000040.1:0-11445 GCA_964352935.1 uncultured Rickettsiales bacterium
CTCCTACAATAGCTACTATGTGTCCATAAAAATATGAAGGAAAATAGTATTTCATAATTAGAAACTGTTTTTTTTATAAATTTAAGTGGCTTGGGTTGAGACGTATTTAATTTTATAGCGCTTGAAGTTTGTTATTATCTACAGTGTCGAAGCCTCTTATAATAACGACTGTATGCGATAGCTTAAGAAATATTTTTAATATTGATAATCGTTATTGACACGCACCACTTCACTAGTTATGTTTCAGCGCAAGCATAATGATAATCACTATTACTTGCAAGAAATTTTATCTATTGAAGAGGAAAAAATGTTAAAGAAAAGCCGTCTTAAACTGTTATCTACCAGCATAATGGTAGCATTTTCAGCCACATCAGCATTCGCGCAAGATACCAATCAGTCGGCAAAAGACTATGATGCAACCATAATGGAACGTGTGATGGTGATTGGTAATGCGGAACGTGCTAAAGAAATTGCTGGTTCTGCACATTATATTGGTGAAGAAGAATTAGAAAAAAATAATTACAGTGATATTGGTCGTGTATTGCGTCAAGTACCGGGTGTGAATATTCAAGAAGAAGAAGGTTACGGTAACCGCCCTAATATTGGCTTACGTGGAGGGCGTTCTGAGCGAAGTGCCGACATCACTCTAATGGAAGATGGTATTTTAATTGCTCCTGCGCCTTATGCTTCTCCTTCAGCATATTATTTTCCGCGTGTATCAAGAATGGAAGGGGTAGAAGTGCGTAAAGGTTCTTCTACTGTGAAGTTTGGCCCACGTACAACCAGTGGCGCGGTAAACTTAATTTCTAGTTCAGTTCCTGCAAAACAAAAAGGTAAAGCCTTAGTTGGTTACGGTACAGACAATAATGAGCGCGTTCAGCTTAATTATGGTAACAGTCATGGTAATTTTGGCTATGTGTTTGATTTTGGACATGAGGCAACAGATGGTTTTAAGAGCTTAGACATTGTTGGTGGCGACACTGGTTATTCCATACAAGATGTGATGGGTAAATTTAAAGTCCAGAGCGACCCTAGTGCTAAATACTATCAGTCTTTTGAATTGAAAGTGGGTGCAACCGAAGAGGATTCAGATGAAACATATCTTGGCATCTCTGATGCTGATTTTGGAGCCAACCCTTATCGCAGATATGCGTCCACCCAAGTAGATAACATGGATGCTGACCATCGCCAATACCATCTTCGTCATTATATAGACCTAGAGTTTTTAGACGTTACAACCACACTGTACCGCAATGAATTTGCTCGAAACTGGTATAAACTACAAGATGTAACTGTTGGTGGTGTAACAGAAAGTTTGGGTGATGCATTTGACAGCGCAGCACACTTAAATGCGTTGAAAGGCCTAACAGACTTGGATGGTGGTGCCGCAAATAATTTGAGAGTCAGAGCAAACAACCGTGAATATTACTCGCAAGGCTTGCAATCTGATGTGTCTACAGAGCTTTCTTGGGGACCTACAACACATAAAGTAGAAACTGGTTTTAGAGCGCATTATGATGAAGAAGACCGCTTCCAACACCAAGACCGTTATAGTATTACCAATGGTGTAATGACATTATCAGATGCAGGAGCACCTGGCTCCAACGCTAACCGAAGAGCGCGAGCTAAAGCGGGTGCTTTGTATTTAACCGATGAAGTTAAGTATGACCAGTGGACATTCTCTCCTGGTGTACGTTATGAGCATATCATTTTAGAGCGTATTAACCGCACCTCAGGCGTGGTTGAAGAAAATACCGTTGATGCCATCGTGCCTGGTTTAGGTGTTAGCTACGCCGTCAATAAAGACCTTAGCGTATTTGGTGGAGTACATAAAGGTTTTGCCCCTCCATCACCGGGTAGTACGAACGAGGAAGAAGAGGAAAGCATTAATTATGAAATTGGTGCGCGCTACAACCTCAACGGCCTAAGCACTGAACTTGTGGGATTTTATAACGATTACGAAAACCTACTTGGTGATTGCACGCTCTCTTCTGGCTGTACAAGTGGAAACTTAGGTGATCAATTTAATGCTGGTGAGGTAGAAGTTATGGGTATTGAGGCTGCCGCTAGCTATGATGTAGCCAAACATTTCAATGTTGGGGAAATTTCTCTTCCTGTAGGTTTCAACTATACCTACACGCAAGCAGAATTTGACAGCAACTTCACCAGTTCTTTTGACGAGTGGGGTACTGTAACAGCTGGTGATGAACTTCCATACATCCCTGAGCATCAGTTTTTCTTAACAGCTGGCATAGTACACCCTAAATGGGAGATTAATGCCGCAGGTAAGTTTGTTGATGAAATGCGTACACAGGCTGGAAGTGGAAATATTCAGCCGGGTCAAGGCACGGATGCACATTTTGTGGTTGACCTTGCTGGTGAATATGAAATCTATGATCAAGCGCGTGCATTTGTAAACATCGAGAACCTGTTTGACGAAACCTATGTGGCAGCACGCCGCCCTGCTGGAGCACGTCCTGGCAAACCGCTTACATTCTTAGCGGGTGTTAAATACGAGTTCTAGTATATACGCAAACTTAAGTAGAAATTAAGCACTAACGCAGTTATGGTAGCCCATAGCTGCGTTAGTGCGTTTTAAAGTATTAGAGGTTTTATGATTTATTTCAGGACAATATCTGTATTTGCAATAATAATGTGCTTTGCTAGCAATACCATTGCTGCACAACAGCCAGAAGTCAATCTTTACTCTGGGCAAAAAGAGCATTTGATTCGCCCTATATTAAATGTGTTTGAAAAAGAAACCGGCATTAAAGTCAATATGGTAACGGGTGATAAGGCTGCCTTAGTAACGCGATTGGAGCATGAAGGCAAAAATACACCAGCCGACCTATTACTCACGGTGGATATTGGTAATATTTATCAGGCAAAAGCCAAGGGTTTGTTGCAATTGGTGGATTCAGACATCTTAAAGCAGCAGGTGCCTGAATATTTGCGAGATCCTGAGGGACAGTGGTATGGTTTGACGATTCGCTCGCGAGCTATCTTCTACAATAAGGATGAACTCTCCTCAGATTCCATTTTAACCTATGAAGAGCTGGCGGATGAAAAATGGCGTAACAAACTCTTAATCCGCTCTTCTTCTAATGTGTATAACCAATCGCTAGTAGCATCGATGCTGGCGCATCACGGCGAGGAAAAAACAAAGCAATGGCTAGAAGGTATTGTTGCTAACTTTGCTCGTGCCCCGCAAGGTGGCGATTCTGACCAGTTGCGCGCCCTGGCTGCCGGTGAAGGCGCTATCGCGGTTGCAAACACCTATTATTATGGGCGGCTGATTGCAGGTGGTGGTGATATTGAAAATGATCTGGTGAAAGAGAAGGTTGGCATCATTTTTCCCAATCAGGAAGGACGTGGAGCGCACGTAAATATTCGCGGTGGAGGCGTGACAAAACATGCTAAGAATAAAGAAAACGCTATTAAGCTACTGGAATTTCTTGCTGGTGATAAAGCACAAAGTTTCTTTGCTGAAAACAACCTTGAATACCCAGCCAAAAACAGTGTTAAAATACCAGAGGCGCTTGAAGCATGGGGCGAACTAAAGCGCGATACTTTAAACCTTGAATTGGTTGGTCAGTATCAAGCGCGTGCCATCGAGCTGATGGATGAGGTGAAATGGCCATAGTTCATGCAAAACCCTCTCATTAACTTTTTTTTATCATGGTTTAAGAAGGGCTCGCTATTAGTGTGGCTGACAATTGCCTTTTGCTTTCTGCTATCTTTACCACTTTTATTTGTGGCTACAAGTTGGTTGTTTGAAAGTGACGGGGGGCTTGATTATCTTATAAAGCAAGGGTTGCTGGCTACTTATAGTCTTAACAGCATTATCATTACAATTGGAACGGCAACCTTCACCTGCGTTCTCGGGGTGAGTACAGCTTTCTTAGTGAGCTGTAGCTCCATGCCCTATAAATCAACCATGCGCTGGCTCATGATGATACCATTTGCAGTGCCTAGCTATGTTGCAGCGATTGTCTATGCTGACTTGCTTGATAGCGTGGGACCAATACAGCTATTTATTCGTGATATGTTTAACTTATCCTTTAGAGAATATTGGTTTCCTTCCATACGATCTGTTGAAGGAAGTATTTTTATATTAAGTATCACGCTATATCCCTATGTGTATTTACTCGCTTGCAATGCATTTGCAACACAGCCTCGCCACATGCTGGAAACAGGTCAGTTACTTGGGTTAAATAATCGCCAACTTTTCTTTCGTGTGATGCTTCCGATGGCACGCCCTATGATTGTGGTGGGGTTAGCGCTCGTAATGATGGAAACGCTTGCCGATTTTGGCGTCGTCAGTTTATTTGGCATCTCTACCTTTACCACAGGTATTTACCGTTCATGGCAGGGGTTTTATGATCCAGTGGCAGCCGGACAGATGGCCTCTCTTCTGCTGGTTTTTATCTTAGTTGTGTTATGGATTGAGAAACGCTCCAGAAAACAGGCGCGTTATGCAAACCCCACCAGCGTAAATGCGCCTGCACTTGCATTTACCCTTTCTAGCTGGGCCAAATGGTGTGCTTTAGGATATTGCTTACTTATCGTCATGCTCGGCTTTTTTATTCCTTGCGCCGTATTGCTTTATTGGACAAGTAGCTCCTATGAAACTCTTGTGGATAGCTACACGATAAGTGCTCTATCTAACTCGCTCATACTGGGCACATTGACCGCAACAGTTGCAGCAAGCATTGGTATATTTCTGTGCGTGTTAATGCGTTTTTATCCATCTTCAATACTGACTTTGGCAACGCGATTGGCAACAAGTGGCTATGCCATGCCAGGTTCTGTGGTAGCAGTTGGAATTTTATTATTACTCATTATGCTACAAAACCATATTTTTGATGGAGAAGTGCTACTCACTGGCACTATTACAGCTATGATATGGGCGTGTAGCTTCCGCTTTCTGACCATTAGCTTTAACACAACCGAAGCGGGCTTAACACGCATTACACCCATGATGGATGAATCGGCAAAAACATTAGGACATACACATACAAGCATTGTGCGCCACACTCATCTACCGCTGATTTCCAAAAGCATATTATTTGGTTTCTTGTTAGTGTTTGTAGATACCGTGAAAGAACTACCCGCTACCATTCTTCTCAGACCCTTTAATTTTGATACGTTGGCCATCAGAACCTATGAGTTAGCAGGTGATGAACTATTGCAGCGTGCAGGTCCATCTGCTTTAATATTAGTATTATTTAGCATGATTCCTATTTTTTTACTTTCAAGGCAGATAGGAACACACCAACTGGAGCGAAGAAACAATGGTTGAGCTTTCCCTTTCAGATATTAACTTTCATCATAATGACAAGAAGGTGCTTGATAGAATTAACTTTAACGTTAAACCGGGAGAGTTGGTTTGTCTGGTGGGTCCTTCTGGCTGCGGGAAGTCTACCTTGTTGCGCCTTATTTCAGGACTAACACCACTTCAATCTGGCGCTATTACAGTTGGTAATACAGTGTTGGCAGATAATAAACACGATTTAGCAGCAAAAGATCGACAAGTTGGACTGGTATTTCAACATCCTTCGCTTTTCCCTCATTTGACGGTTGGACAAAATATTGCCTTTGGGATTAAGCACTTAAGTAAAGAAGATCAACAAAAGAGGGTAAAAGAATTACTCCAAATAATTAATTTAATTCAGTATGAGGATCGCTATCCGCATACGCTTTCAGGAGGACAGCAACAACGTGTTGCACTAGCAAGAGCATTGGCACCTGAGCCAAAGGTTATGTTACTGGATGAGCCTTTTTCCAATTTAGATTATCGCCTGCGGCGTGATATTGCTGAAGAAGTGATTAGCGTACTGAAAGAAGCAAAAATACCTATTCTTATGGTAACGCACGATCCTGAAGAAGCGCTGATGATGGCGGATCGTATGGTGCTGATGAGTGACAGTGGCGCTATTAAACAAATAGGAGAGCCCGAGTTAATTCATAACCACCCCGTTGATATAGAAGCCGCAGCCTTTTTTGGGCCGATTAATCGTATTCCTGCATATATCGAAAAGGATAAAATTATCTCTCCACTTGGTGAACTTCCTGCTAAACCATATCTTGGTAAATATAAACACGGGCAAAAACTGCTCATTGTAACAAGACCTGAGGGATTATGCATGAGTGACGGCCATGGTCAGCGTGTGAAGGCGGTTATTAGAAAAATACGTCATACGGGAGTAGGCTGGTTGATTAATGCAGAGGTCGATGAAAATATTTCAGTTAGGTTTCATCATATCTATGGAGATTGCCCAAAAGCTGGAGATAATGTTTGCCTTAGCTTTAAGGCACCACATGTGTTTGTATTTAAAGAATATAAAGATTAAGGAATGTTCTCATACACCCAAAATCACACGTAGTGCGTGATTTGATGATAAGGCTCAAGTTTAATGCAAAATATACCAGAGGTACAAACAGTCACTTTCTTTAATCTCATCGAAACACTACAGGTCACGATGTACATGGTGGGCGGTAGAGAATTCGAATCTCCGACCTCTACGATGTCAAGGTAAAGGTAAATCTATTTCTTGAAATTACCTCGCACAACTTATTCTTACTTTTTCTTGACTAATAAAGGGCTTTAGCAATAGATTGCTTATAATGCACTTTACTGGTAATTACCACTAATTGCTTCCTCGTGCTTCCCTAATGCTTCCTTGGGGAAGCAGTTAAGATTAAACAAAGGATATGTTGTGCCAAAAATATCAAAGCGTGTAGTAGACAAGATAAAGCCTTCTCCAGAAGGAAAGGATATATTTATCTGGGATAGTTGTGATGGCTCTCTAAAAGGCTTTGGAATAAGGGTTAAGCCAAGTGGTGCGGCTACTTATTTAATTCAGTATAGAAATCAGGAAGGTAGAACTCGTAGATTGGCCTTAGGTAAGGTTGGCACTCTAACGCCTGATGAGGCTCGTGTGCTTGCTCGTGATAAACTAGCATCAGTTTCTAAGGGGCATGATCCATCAGCAGAACGACATGCTATACGTTCATCCATTACCGTTTCTGAATTATGTGAACTATATTTAAAAGATGCCGCTGGCAGAATCAAAGAATCTACATTGAAGGTTGATAAAATCAGAGTGAATGCTCATGTGCTTCCGTTATTAGGAAAAAAAACTGTTCGCAGCTTAACACGTCAGGACATTGAAGGATTCCAAAATGATATAGCAGTTGGCAAAACAGCTAAACCTCGCCCTGAAGGTGGTCGCGGGGGGCATCCAAAAGGTGGACGCGGCGCTGCATCACGTACCACAGATATGTTTACCACAATACTTGAGTTTGCATGCAACAAAGGAATCATAGAGAAAAACCCGGGTCGGGGTGTAAAGAAGTTTGCCAGCAAAAAAATGGCGCGCTTTCTTTCCATAAAGGAAATTGTTGCATTAGGTAAGGTCATTAAAGAAAGTGAGACAGAATCTCAAGTGGGTCTGGATGCAATAAATTTACTGTTACTGACTGGTTGCCGGAAGAGTGAAATATTATCTCTTCCATGGGAATGGGTAGATTTTGATCACCAGTGCATACGTTTTCACGATTCTAAGACTGGGCCTCAACTTAGGCCAATTAGTTCGTCAGCTCTGAATAAACTGAAAGAGATTAAGAAGAGAAACGACTCCTCTTGGGTATGCCCTTCTGTCAGAGGGGATGGTCATTTTATCGGTTTACCAAAGGTGTTTAAACGATTTTGCACTAAGGCAGAAATACAAAATGCATCATTACATACACTACGCCACACGTTCTCATCGGTTGCTACTGGGTTGGGCTATACAGAACTCACCATAGCAGGAATGATAGGCCACAAAAACCGTGGTGTAACCGCTAGATACGCTCACCTTCCTGATAGAGCTTTATTGGCAGCGGCAAATACCGTTTCCGCAAGGATTAAGTCAGCACTGAACGGCGAAAAGGTTGGTGAGGTGATTCAATTAAATCATCTGGAGTTTAGCAATGTCTGAGGAATGGACTTTAGATCAAGCTCTTGGCTGGGTTATTTGGCGCGATCTACGAGTAGTTAAAAAACTTAAAAACATATGTTTTGGCGGCTTGGCTATGTACCCCCCTCATGAAAAAGGGTGCGGTGCGCGTGATTTTGGTGGCAAGCCCATAAAAATAGTTAATGAAAAGGATAAAAGACCAGCAAGTGAAAGGCTTATTGAGGCTCTGATTAATGATAGATTGGCTGCCTCAGGGCATCAAGACAATAAAGGTGATATTCGAAGAATAGCCTCTAAAGAATGGAGAAGACTGTTTATAAAAATATTTCCTAGAAAAATATGCGAAGCCCACCCTGATAACGGTATAGGAAGCTTCTTCACGGGCATTGTTTTACTATCTGAAGATGTAAAGCATTGCTTCCGCGAAGGCGGGAATGAATCAATCAAAAAAGCCCCTAAATCTAAAGGGCAAGGTGCAATTAACGATAAAGATGTTTTAAAAAAGGTTATAGCACTGAAAGAGAGTAAAGAAGTCGCTTCAATTAGAGCTGGGGTTGAACTCTTGCAACATGAAATAAGTGGAGCTTCCTTAGAAGCTAAAGTTCGCAGAATAACTCGTAAGATTAAACAGCATAAAAATAATATCTGAGGTCTATCTGCTGAGATTGCTTTTGTAAAATGAACTACAAGGAAAAATTTCTACACACTTCTTAGAATTTACAAAGTTCGTTTCTTTTGCTTCGTCACCGGTCATGTAGATTATATCAAGCGGTCGCTCCAATTCAATTCGATGAATTCTATTCCGCACAACCTTAATGTCTTCTTTATCTTCATATATAACAAGAATATCAAAGTCTTTCGCTATCTTGTTTTCGTTTAGAGATGATCCAAATATATACCATGTTGTACTTGGTAGAAAAGCATTTGTAGTAGGTATATTTTCTAAAAGCCACCTTACATCTTTTAAGCTCATGGCCTGTTTATCCTGCCTAAAAATTGTCCCCATTGAAAAATTTCTATACCAAGTTCTTTAGCCACTTCATGTGCATTATTAGTTGCTTCACCATTTGGGTTAGTGCGAAGAACGACTGCAAAATTTCCGTATACTTCACGCGCATGACGAATACACTCAGCTGTTAACTCGTATTCATTTAATAGAACGACCCTAATGGACGGCATATTATCCCTATTGACATCTATAACTCTATCAAATAAGCGATCTAGGCTTCTAACTCTATCGTGTTGCATTAAACCACGCTCAACAAAGCTATATTCTTTCTTTTGAAATCCCTCGACAATTTCATCTTGTATAGAAGACATAAGGTCGCCCATGCTACCCCAGCCAACATTATGTTCTTTAGCTTTATTAATTGCCGCACCAACCCAAATAGAATCTTTAGGAATATTAGCAATAAACTGAAAGCTTTGCTCTTGTCCTAATAGGCTAGATACGATTTCTTCAGTAACTATTTTTGTTTTAATTATTGCCGAAATGAAGGGCGGGAACATTTCATTATTTCTTCTTCCTTTGCGATGAATTTGGATAAAATCATTTGCAATAGGAATTGCATCTGTAACCCTATCCATTTCTTTGATCTTGTTTAACACCCAATCTCTGGTCATTTTTTCTCTGTATATTTAATCTTTAAAAATCCCATTGAATTTAGCAGGAAATCGGCTCGCTTGAATGCCACCGTTACCCAAATGCCTTTCAACAATGGAGTCTAAATGTTGGCGAAATAACTCTATGGTTGCAAGCTCCTCTTCATTTGCAAATTCAATCTTTGTGTCGAGTGCTAACAGTATTTTTTGATTGTTTGGAATAATTTTAGATAACATTTTCTTTTTCCATACAGCGGCTTCTTCTGCTTCTGGATTTTCATGGTAAGTGTTATCTGGCCCAAAATTATCAAAAATAGCTTTATTCTCACGCAATAAAGGATCAATAAATCTTCTTATCTCTCCCCTGGAACTTAAATTGGCTACTCCTAATGCACGTTTAATAGTTTCTTTATGTGATTGCTTCCATTCTAGGATGCGGTCATCAGTGAATGTATCCGGAGCTTTGTCAATTTCTGTATGACAGTTAGGACATAGTAAGATTAAATTATCGTATGCGGCACGCTCTGTTTTAGATAATCCTGTATTTGCTCGTGGACCGTTATCTGTAGCGGCAAAAATATGAGCCATTTCAGCAATATGGTAATCTTCTCCACTTTCATCTGAAAACAAAGGGTGATGGCACTCAGGTCGCTGGCAATAACCTGCTGAATCTGAAAAAAGTCTTAATTTTGTTTGGGCGCTTGGGTTCGCCCTACCTTTTGAACATGCCATACAAATTTATCTATTTTAAACCATAGGTTTATACCTATAATTACATTTAACACTCATAGCAAATAGTTTCCTGACTTTTTCTGTACTAAGCAGTGTTATGGACTTACAATTTAAAAGTTTGTATTTGATCCATTATGATATTGGCTATCTTTAATGCGTCCTAAACAAGTCGCATGCTATCCCAAATCAAGAGAGGTAAAGTTAGGTCATTGCCAACCAATAATAGGTATTGACCATGAATACAATAAAACGCCTGCGCCGCTCAGATGCTTCAAAATACCTTGAAGAAACACACGGCATTGAAAGAACTCCCCAAACATTAGCAAAGCTAGCCGTTATAGGTGGCGGGCCACGCTTCCAACATGCAGGAAGAATACCGCTATATCCTGTGGTGGAGTTGGATAGCTGGGCAGAGTCATTATTTACACCCCTCAAGAGAAGTACAAGTGACGTACAAGAGGTAAGTGCATGAAATACGTCAGGCAGAGATCATGCCCTCATAATTACGAATACCTCAACAGACACGAAATCAAAGAAGCAACAGGTTTTTCATACAAAACTTTGCAGTCTCTTATGAATAAAGGAGAATTTCCAAAACCCACAATGAAAATTAAGGGGATGGATATGTGGAAAAGAGATGATCTTGAGAGGTGGGAGTTGGATTTTAATCTGGACTGGCAGAATTAAGCCCTCAGGAATTGAGGTGGCAGAACTCATAAAACTCAGCCCTATAGCGTTTATTCGTCCATTTTGACTCGGTTCGGCGCTATTGTATTAAGGGGTTAGAACGGGAACACAGCAAAGCCCCAACTAGAGCGAGGTCGAAAGACTGGATCAGACAGTGCAGTGGGCGGGTTATTACCGTGAACTGATCTGGGATGCACTGAATAACTGGTGCATCCTGCCGATGGTGAGTGGCTGGCTCCACAAAACTATATTTTAGTTTTACACCATTATGGCAAAGCCTAACCTTGATGGATTTACAGATTGTATCTTACTAAAGTAAGTTTTTGTAAATTCTCTGGGTTAGGGTGAACTTTGCCTCAAGCTCGTGGACTTCACCAAAAACTATATTTTGTTTTTGGAAATAAACTTGAATAAACTTGAAAGGAAATCAAGATGAATGACTGGGGTGGAAAAAGAGAAGGGG